>JAURLC010000007.1 GCA_030831415.1 Bacillota bacterium
AAAGATACATCCATTAACGGACTCTCTGTTAAAAAAGATGATTTTATGGGCATTATGGGCAAAGCCATTGTGTGTACGGCAAAAGATTTATTTGATACCGCCAACAAATTATTAGAATCCATGATTGATGATGCATCCAGTTTAGTCACCATTTTTTATGGTGAAGGGGCTAGTGATGCGGTGATTGAACGATTAAAAGATTACACCTATGAAGCATATCGTGGGGTTGATTTTGATTTCCGGGAAGGGAATCAACCTGTTTACTCCTTTATTATTGGCGTGGAATAAAGGCTTTCTTCACTTGAAAAAGAAAAGAGGCATCGCCTCTTTTTTTGTTTTACAATAAATGTATGAAATTTTCGAATTCAGCGCGTATTCAAACGGCGTTAGAGTCCATGGGTATTCATACGTATGAAGATATTTTATTTCATATTCCACGAACGTATGAAGATTTGTCATTAACCCAATCTGTGTTAAAGGTCGACCGACAACGGATTGTATTACAAGGGAAAGTCGCTACCCAACCGAAAATGTTTCGTCATGGTCGCTTTACCTCAACGACCTTTAAATTTTTAGCCCATGATCACCAACTTTATTCGGTGATTGCGTTTAATCGTCCTTTTTTTGCAAAATCGATTCAACTGAACACCATGTATCGACTCGTTGCGAACTATGACAGCAATCGGTCAAGTGTAAACGTATTGAACTTGTATAAAGATGATGGATCCTTGCCGGTATTAAAACCCGTTTATCGTTTACCCGAGGAAATTCCCCAATATGTGTTTATTCGTTTAGTGAAAAAAGCGATGAGCTTACTTCCGACTTTATCTTTTCAACGTTCCTTACCGGAAAGCTTTTATGCAACCCATCATGTGATGCCAATTGAAGAAGCTTTGCCGATTCTCCACTATCCTTCATCGTTAGAAGATGTAGAAAAAGCATCGCGTCTATTTAAGTTTGAAGAAGCGTATGCGTATTTCTCGTATATGAAGCAACGTAAACTATCTCAGCAAGCCTTGCGTAAACAAACCATCGATACGATTTCGTATGGAAAAGTGGTCGAAAAAATCGAACGCTTGCCCTATCGACTAACGACCGATCAATTACAAGCGCTCGATGACATCGTCAATGATATGAATGATGAACACGTCATGCATCGATTACTTCAAGGAGATGTCGGGAGTGGAAAGACCGTGGTGGCGGTGATGGCGTTGTATGCCAACAGCTTACGTGGTCAACAAGGGGTGCTCATGGCACCCACCGATACGCTCGCCAAACAACATCTTCAAACGTTGCAACAGCTGTTAAAAGACGATGGTCTTCGTATTGGGTTACTCGTTGGTTCCTTATCCGCGAGTGAACGAAGGTTCATCAAATCCCAACTCGAAGAGGGTACACTCGATCTATGTGTTGGGACGCATGCGGTATTCTCCGAAGATGTCACGTTTTTTGACTTAGGGTTGGTGGTTATTGATGAACAACATCGGTTTGGGATTGCCCAACGAGAAAAATTACGATTAAAGGGACCTCATGCAGACTTTTTAATGATGTCTGCGACCCCAATTCCACGAAGCTTAGCGATGTCGATTTATGCGAATATGGATTTATCGACCCTCACCCAATTTCCTTTTGAACAACGCAATGTCCAAACGTATGTGGTTCAAGAGGACAATGCCCTCATTGACTACACGATTCAACTTGCACTCGAACAACAAAAACGTATTTATATTTTAGCTCCTGCCATTGAACAATCCACGACCGGGAAACAAACGGTGGAAGAATTAATGGATCGATATACTAAAAAGTATCCTCATCTTGTGGCCTCGCTTCATGGAAAATTAAAGGCGGAAGACATGTCACATATTTTACAACAGTTTGCCTCGGGTCAGTTTCCGATTCTTATTTCCACCACCGTCATTGAAGTGGGCATTGATGTTAAAGAAGCGAGTGTGATGATCATTCATGATGCGAACACGTTTGGTTTAGCGACGCTTCATCAATTACGAGGAAGAATAGGAAGAGATGGGAGTGAAGCGACGTGTTTGCTCGTCACCCAAACTGTAGCACTCTTAGACAATGAACGACTCGATGTGTTAGTCAAAACCAATGATGGTTTTGTTATTGCCGAACATGATTTAGAAATTCGCGGACCAGGAGAACTGTTGGGTGAAAAACAAGCCGGTGTACCATCGTTCAATGTCCTTAATTTAGTGAAAGATCGATTAATATTAGAATCTGTTCGACGGTTTATCGATTCATAAAGATTGTAAAGTATTGTAAATTTTCATCATAAAAATAATAAATAATTGTATATTTAACATAATAATCCTATTTACTAACAAAATATAATAAATTTTTGTATTTTATGGGGGTCTATGCTTTACTATTAACCTAATATATTTCTTTAGGGGGATTATTATGCTTAAAAAAATTATTTTATCCTTAACATCCTTAGTCATTATTGGTCTTGTACCTTTTGCTTTGGCAAATCAAAGGAACGCACCAGTTATTAATGTTGCAGGGGAAGGACAAAACACATTATCTATGGTTTCAATTACGCTTGATTCATCATTTGATGATTTTTCAACAAGTACATCTTCGATTATTTTACGGTCACCGGAATTATATGTTGATAATGTAATCGAACCAAGTAGAAAGTTTGAATATAATCTAAATTCAAGATTAAATCAATCTGTTGGTACTTACATGCTTTTGCCTGGATATGAATTTTCCACAGGAAATTACGGTGCAAATGAAGATGCTTTTTATATCCTAAATGAGTCGGGTTCAAATCTAAACAAATATAGACTAACTAAATTAACAATAAATGGAAGTAGTCGTATTGGGCAAACCAATACTTCAATGTTTAGCGCTCAAGTAGCGGAACCTACGGCTGTTACTATTTCTCTTGATAAGATTTCAAGTGCTGTTCAATCTAACGAGGAGGAAGAAATCGTAGGAAGTTTATCTACCTTTGGTTCTTCAATCACAGTTGGAGGATTTACTTCAGCAACAACATCGAGTTTAAGTGATTCGGATTTAAATTCTGCATCTTTTGATCCAATCGTAAAAAATTTTGATTATGAAAGTGATGCAGTTACAAAGTTTAGATTAAAGAGTAGCTATCCATTTTTCTTTTCATCCATGGTGTTTGAATATAGTATTGATTACGGTGACTGTTAACTTTTTCAGGAATTTCATTTTTAGTTATTTGTTACATATTTAATGGCTATTTGATATTATTTTCTTATGCCATTAACAATTATTCTCGACATGATGGGGGCCGACAAAGGTGCTGAAGAACTTTCTTTAGGTCTTCGTCAGTTTTTATCTCGCAATCCAGGTCAATATACTTTCATTGCTGTCGGTAAAAAAGAAGAACTCCAATCCATTCAGGACATTGCAGAAATCGTGGATGCACGTGATGTTGTCCCTATGGAAGCAGGAGCTCGTGACGTGTTACGAATGAAGGAGTCTTCGATGATGAAGGCGATTGAGATGTATCAAGAACGTAAAGCAGATGCGATCATTAGTTGTGGAGGTACAGGAGCCTATTTATCCGCTGCTACCTTAAAACTTAAACTCATTCCAGGTGTTGAACGGGCAGCCTTAATCGTGCCGA
>JAURLC010000083.1 GCA_030831415.1 Bacillota bacterium
GGGCTGTAGCTCAGTTGGTAGAGCGCCTCCATGGCATGGAGGAGGTCGCGAGTTCGAGACTCGTCAGCTCCACCAAATTTGCATAAAAAAAGCCTTTAGATCAGGCTTTTTCTTTTGGAATGATGGTTAGTCTCGATAATGTAAGCCTTCGAGGGCCAACATCGCTTTCATATCCTTTTCTTCAATCACGAAGTCGAGTTCACCATTTTCTTCGATTCGAGAAGGGGTGATCGACTTAGGAAGGGTAATGGCATTCAGTTGAACGGTAAATCGAATTGCGATTTGTGCCATGGTTTTCCCATATTTGGTCGCGAGTTCTTGGAGAAGCGGAAGTTTGAAAATACGACCGGTTGCTAACGGAGAATACGCTTCAATGGCAATGCCTTTAGATTCACAGAAGGATCGTAACGCTTTTTGAGGACGACCAATCCAGAGGGGGATTTGGTTGGCATGAGGCACAATTGTTGTTTCTTTTAATAATTTTTCTAAGTGTTCGATTTCAAAGTTGGACACTCCGATACTTCTAATTTTCTTTTCGTTATATAGTTTTTCCATGGCTTTCCATGAGGCGATGTTTCCTTTAGAGTAATCGGGATTGGTTTGCCATTCAGACCACGGCCAAGGGGCGTGGATTAAATAAAGATCGATATAGTCAACGCCTAAGCGTTGACGGGATTGTTCAAATTCAAGTAAGGCTTGATCATAATCTTTAATGTGGGATTCAAGTTTGGTCGTAATGAACACTTGATCGCGTGGCAAACCAAAATCTTTAATGGCTTGACCTACGGAAGCTTCATTACGGTAAGCGGCCGCTGTATCGATATGGCGATATCCTAACTTTAAGGCGGTTAAGGTGGATTGATACGCTTCGTCTCCGGGTTTAATTTGCCACGTTCCGAAGCCTACGATAGGAACGATGACACCATTGGAAAGTGTGAGTGTTTTTTTATAGATCATCTTTATCTCCTTGTCTTAATACTAACACTATAACAAGGTATAAGCACACACATAACACTTCCTTTCCACTTTGCTTATAATAAATTTGCTTAGAGGTATAAACGTATGAAAAAAATAATTTTAGCAGGTGGATGTTTTTGGGGGGTAGAAGCGTATTTTAAAATGCTTCGTGGGGTGGTCGATACCCAAGTTGGGTACGTCAATGGAAACTTTGCCAACCCCACCTACGAAGATGTGTGTGAAGAAAAAGCGACACATGCCGAGGCTGTCTATATCGAATACGATGAAAAGACAATATCCTTAGAAAAATTATTGGAACACTTATTTCGAATTATTGATCCAACGTCCATTAATAAACAAGGTCATGATGAGGGGATTCAATATCGTACCGGAGTTTATTATTACTCGGAAGAAGATAGACAAATAACCGAAGCGTTTATTCAAGAGCAACAAAAGCATTACCGTTTACCCATTGCAGTGGAAGTAGAACAAGAAAGAGGGTTTTTTGATGCGGAAACGTATCACCAAGACTACTTGGATAAAAATCCCTTTGGATATTGCCATGTTAATTTTTCTGTCTTGAAAAAGGATGAACGCAAATAATGGTCTCAAAAGAATCTTTGTATAAGGATGTGTTACTCCAAGCGAGCGGTTTAATTGAAGAAGGTCAGCAAGCAGTTTCCCTCTTTGCGAATGTTTCTGCATTACTGAAACAAACTATTCCCTACATTTCCTGGGTTGGTTTTTATGTGAACAACGGAAAACAATCCTTATATTTAGGACCTTTTCAAGGACTTGTTGCTTGTGTCGATATTCCTTTTGGAAAAGGAGTATGTGGAAAAGCCGCACGTGAACAACAGCCCGTTATTGTAGAAGACGTTCATGCGTTTCCAGGTCATATCGCATGTGATGCGGGAAGTCGTTCGGAAATCGTTGTTCCACTGTTGAAAAAAGGACAATTACTAGCGGTCTTAGATGTTGACTCGTATGAACTAGCGGCCTTTGATGAGGTGGACGCTAAACATTTACAATCATTACTCGAAATGCTCGCAAACGTTTTGTAAATTACCCTTAAATTTTGTGTTAATTTTTGGTATAGTTGTGAGGAATGAAAAAGTCGTTTTATCTTTCTTTTATCTTTTTTACCAGCTTCATCCTTGTAGGTTGTGATGGGTTATTTCTTTCTATCACACCCTCTGATAATAGCCTCCCAAGTATTCCTTCTTCGGATGTCAATGTTTCATCATCCTCGCTAACGTCACAAACAACGACCTCTGAACAACTTCCTTCTTCTCTACCTGTTTTTGAAGGGGATTGTACCCCCCAAAGTACGCCGGTTAATGCCGATAATACCGTAGAAGGATTTGACACGTTTTTTGCTCCAACAACGAAAGTAATGATCGATTTTTCCCTTACCCAAGCGTCGCTGAAAGCCATCTCAGATAATGGTACACGTACCGAGTTTCATGATATTTATTCTTTAGCCTCTATGAAAATTGAGGTAACTCCCCTTGATCAACCCACACAATCGTATTGTTACCCAGTCGTGGGGTTACGCATGAAAGGGAATACGTCACGTACTTCGTTTGTGGATAATGATGGCCTAATCAATGATTTTGTCAATTTAAAGGTGTCCTTTTCCTCCGACAATGTTAATGAAACACGCATTCCTAACACCCAATTTTTTGGGATGACCAAACTTGATTTGAAATGGAATCGAAATCAAGATAACACCCATATTCGTCAAGTTTATCATTACAAGATGTACCAACAATTTTTACAGTTTTCTCCTGAGGCAACCTTGGGAGGCGTCACCCTTCATCAAGTCGACGTTGCCAATGAAGATTATCAATCCACGTATATGGGACTTTATACACTGATTGAGCCGATGGATCGTCGCTTTTTAGCAAGACGACTTGGAGATGGTCCTGAAGCTGATGGTAACTTATATAAACTGTTGTATTCCCCAACAGGTCCGGCAGACTTTAGTCGAGAAAATACCGTCAGTAGTAGTGGAACCACCCATATTCGCCAAGGCAATAAAATTGGTATTGAAAATAATGTTGCGAATTATCACCCTTCCTACGATAAAAAAACGAATACAACGTTAGAGGCATATTCTGACATGGCCAACCTTGTAGGACTTGTCAATGAAACGAATCAGTTTAATGATGAAACCTTTCGCTCTCGACTTGAAACTTACATCGATATGGAACAGTTTATTCGTTTAGAAGCGGTCGCCTATTTTATTGGAAATCCCGATGATTTCCGAAACAACTTCAATAACATGTATGTTTATTTTGTACCTTCAACAGGCAAAGCCGTCTTTATCCCTCACGATTTGGATCGTGGATTAGGACTCAATGGGAATTGGGATCCAACGGAAAATGATTTTTCGTTTGCAGGTCCTTCCATGACACGTTTATCCCCTTATGCAACCGCCTTACTTAGTCGGTGGAATAATAACAAAACGAACCCACTTCATCGATTTACCGTGGTTGAGGGAGGGATTGGAAGTTATCTTGAAACGTATCGTCAAGCGCTTGCTGAAATTGCTTCCAGTGGATGGTTATCATCTACCAACACTGCTCCTGGCCAATTTAGTGGAAATTTCTATGATATGCATTATGCCTATCGTGATACGTATTATCCAAGTGGAGGGGATTTTACCTATCTCCAACCCACAAGTCCTGCCTTAAGTGATTTCTTTGTCGTTTTTTCCGTGAATCAAACAGCTGAGAAAAATATGACCTTTCACGATTACGCAACGGCCAAACTTAACACTTACCAACAAGCTATTTCCTAGTATAATAACTCCGTGCAGTCGTGGCGAAACGGCAGACGCGCTAGATTCAGGGTCTAGTACCTTCACGGGTGTGGGAGTTCAAATCTCCTCGACTGCACCAAAACAGTGAAGGTAGGTGTATTTTATGAGGAAAAGAGATTCTTTTAATGAAGCAGCACAATTATACGATGCTGTACGTCCAACTTATCCTGATGAGTTAATCGACTGGATAATCGAGAAGACAAAACTGAATAAGAATGATGATTTATTGGAGATTGCTCCCGGAACAGGACAATGTACTAAGAAGTTCGCAGAAAGAGATTTCAAAATTCATTCAGTTGAACTTGGAAATAAACTTGCAGAATTATTACTATTCAATATGAAGGGTAAAAATGTTACTGTTGAAGTTGCACCATTTGAGGAGTGGGAATCAAAGCATATTAAAAAGTACAAACTGATCTATTGTGCAACAGCATGGCATTGGCTCGATCCTTCTATTAAGTATCATAAGTCATCAGAGTTATTACATGATGATGGTAGATTGGCAGTTATTTGGAATAACTCTGTTGGGGATATGAAAAACGATGTTTTAAAAGAAGCTTACAGATTATTGTTTACCTACCATGATGAAACACCACATTCAATAAAACCTAAAACAAAAGATGAAATTAAAAAAATATCAGAAAGTACAAAGGAGATGCTAGAGGAAAGTAAACATTTTCTACTTGACGATTATTATGAGCAAATTTGGTCTTCATCACAATCAAGGAAGAAAACAATTCAAGGGTTTTACTCACAATCTTCATTTTTAAGTCTATGTAAAGAAGACCAGAAAGAATTAAAAGAGAAATTATCTGTTTTATTCGAGAACTTAGATGATGAACTAGAAGTACATTTTAAATCTGTTGTATACCTCTGCAAAAAAAGAATTAAATAGTGGACGAGGGTATCGTTCAGGGACTCTCAACTCCACCAAAAAATAAAAAGGTAACTTCACTTTTATCGCTGCCACTTCATGTATTGCAAACAAAGAGGATAATCAAACCACATAATAAAAAGGCTAAACTAAGCCATAATTTGAGGGGGTAAAATTTATCCTTAGGGGGGGTAAAAAAACGCTAGGGGGGTAAATTGTATCAAAATAGGTAAACCAACCCAATGCAAGATTTTATCAAACTATCTATTTACCTTTTTCAAAATAATTACCAAAAAAATGATGCATTTCCCTTATCATAAAAAATGATAGATTTTCCTTTATTTTGACAAACAAAGTATCTATAATTTTATAGGAATAAGATAGGGTAACCTAAGTAAGGAGATTGGTAACGATGAATCCATCACGTCCAAGTAAATTCCAAGCGATCTCTCCATCGATGAAACGACTCAATGCAAGTTTACTCATCCTTGTTGGCGCAGGAATCGTTATCTTTGGTCTCAATGTACTTTTTTTGACATTGATTGCCATCGTAACACAATTAGCTTTTGAAATTTTATTTGCCTATTATCGCGACAAGAAAATCGATGAGGGCTGGCTTTACAATGCACTCATTCTCGTGTTGCTCTTGCCTCCTTCGCTACCCCTTTGGATGGGAGCGGTTGGGGTCGCATTTGCTGCGGTGTTTGGCAAACTCGTCTTTGGTGGTTACCCTAAATATGTATTCAACCCTGCCGTAGTTGGGGTGATTTTCTTAACGATTTCATTTCCCTCGTTTATGAATACTCAATGGCTTGATCCTGTGACTCAAGTCATTGGTACTGGCACACCGATTGGTTCATGGGGACGTGGGTTGGATGTGCTTGCGACGTATCCTTTAATGAATTTATTTACCGGGATGGCTCCAGGTTTAATTGGAGAAGTCTCACGTGGTCTAATCATCCTACTAGGCTTATTTTTAATTATTTCTAAAACGATTGATTGGAAAGCTCCGTTATTTTTCCTCGCATCATTTGTTGGACTAAGCTTTTTAGGCAACTACTTAGGTTTAGAAAAATTTTATGATCCATTCATTGCTGTTCTTGTGGGAAATATCATGTTTGCTGCATTCTTTTTAGTGACGGATAAACCAACGCTTCCGACAAAAACTTTTGCTCGTATCTTGTATGGTTTTTTCCTAGCAGGATTCACCATTCTCATTCGAATTTATGCAGCATGGCCAGAAGGCGTTATTTTTGCCCTTGTCATTATGAATGCAATTTCTCCATTATTAGACTCACTTGTTACTGGGAAGTCAGTGACTGAAGTGACATTAGCGGAGGTCAAATAAATGAACAAATATCTTCGAATGTTATCGTTTGTCTCGATTTTAGGGGCAGTAAGTGCAGGGCTTTTAACTGGTGCTAAAATTCTCACCGATGATTTAATTGATGCGAATGCCGATGCATTATTAAAGTCAGAAATATTAACTGCTCATGAAGTGGATTTTAATTTTACAACTATTCATGATGTGTTTGCAGAAGAAACAACCATTTACACGTATGAAACGACGTATGGGGATGCCGAGTTAGAACTTACCTTTTGGGAAGATAATACCTCCGGTCGTGTCACGATACAATTTGGTCCTGTGTTTGGTGGGGGTGTTTGGGGTCCAATTATTGGCTTACTTAGTTTAGAGTCAGACTTTAATACCATTGTACGTCTTTCGATTTTGCAACAAGAAGAAACCCCTGGTTTAGGCGGTGTTGTGGCAACCCGTCCTTATCTTGATCAATTTGTTGGCAAAACATTTGATGAAGGACTCGCAATTATTAAAGGTTTAGATGCTACCGAAGCAGCAGACAATGAAGTTCCTGCCATTACGGGAGCAACGCGAACATCTGGACAATTTGAAATCATCTTAAACAATGCATTTGTGACGCATCAAACGGTGTGGAACGATAATGCAGGAAATCGAGGATAGGTCGATGAAAAAATTCTTTATTCGCTTGAATTACACCAAAGGCTTTAACGTCTTAAAAAAAGGTTTTTGGATGGAAAACCAAGTCGCTATTGCTGTTTTGGGTATTTGTTCGTCCTTAGCCATTACCAATAAAGTTGAAAATGCCATTGCCATGGGCTTAGGTGTTACATTTGTGGTCATGGCCAGTAGTGCGCTCATTGCGCTTATTCGTAACTTTATTCCTTCTCAAGTCCGCATGGTGACCTACATGGTGATTATTTCGAGTTTTGTGATTATCGTTCAAATGTTTTTAAAGGCGTATTTTCCTGCGTTAGCTAGCCAACTCGGTGCTTATGTTGGACTCATTATTACCAATTGTATTGTTATGGGTCGGGCCGAAGCTTTTGCGGTTAAAAATCCTGTTAAATACGCTCTTGTTGATGGTTTTGCATCGGGCATGGGGTATATGATCGTATTAATCGCTGCATCAACCATCCGCGAAGTATTAGCATTCGGTACATTTTTAAATATTCCTATCATGGGTGAAAATTGGGTTCCTTGGACGATTATGGCCTTGGCACCTGGTGGTTTCTTCGTGATCAGTTTATTTGTTTGGTTTATCCGTGACCGTCAACAATATGTTGAGGGTGGGAATTAAGGAGAATAAGCATGAATCCATTATTAGAACTATTTATCGCTTCGTTCTTAAACCATAATATTGCTTTAGTCTATATTCTTGGTATGTGCCCTCTCATTGCAATTTCCACGAACGTGAAAAATGCATTTGGAATGGGAATTGCTGTCACCATCGTTACAGGCTTAACAGCAGTCATTAACTGGCCAATTTATCAATTCCTATTGTCCACGGGTACCGAAGATTTAAACTTACTCGTCTTTATGATTACGATTGCTACTACTGTTCAATTTTTAGAACTCTTTATCGAAAAGTTTATCCCCAAACTTTACAACTCCTTTGGGATTTATTTGCCCCTCATTACGGTAAACTGTATCGTCTTAGCGGTCTCCTTATTCTTTGTTAACCGAACCTACACCTTTGAAGAAACGGCAGTTTATGGTTTTGGATCGGGTATTGGTTGGTTACTTGCGATTGTCTTACTCGCCGGTATTCGTGAAAAAATGGCGAAACGTTCCGACTTACCAAAAGGATTAACCGGCAAAGGAATTGCTTTTGTTGTCCTAGGTATTCTTGCCTTAGCGTTTATCGGCTTTACCGGTATCGCCAACGTGACTTTTGGAAATTAGGAAGGAGAACCAATGAGTAATTTATTAACGCCTGCGATTTTATTTGGTGTCCTAATTGCTGTTACGATCTTGATTATTCTCGTCGATCTTGTTTTAGGGAACAACAAACAACGCGCGATTTTAATTAATGGAGAAAAAACGATTCCTGTGACAAGTGATGATACCTTACTTAACATTCTTTCACAAAATCAAATTTTTATTCCTTCCGCATGTGGAGGGAAAGCAACTTGTGGTTTTTGTAAATGTACCGTCACCGAAGGGGGTGGGGAAATTAAACCTACCGAACGTCCCTTTATTAAAGATGCTGATGTTGAAAAAGGCGTTCGTCTTTCGTGCCAAGTCAAAGTAAAAGACAACATGAAAATTGAAATTCCTTCCTCGATGTTAACTGCGAAAGAATATCAAACAGTGATTGATGAGGTTCGTCAATTAACTTATGATATTAAACTCATTCGTTTCAAACTCATTAAACCGAATCGTATGGACTTTAAACCAGGTCAATACGCCCAATTAAAAGTGCCGGGCATCGATGTTATTCGAGCGTATTCCATTGCCTCTGATCCAGCGATTACCGATTCGATTGAAATGATTGTCCGCTATGTCCCCAATGGTCAAGCAACCACCTATGTCTTTAAAGCTTTACAAAAAGGGGATAAAGCGACGATTACTGGACCTTATGGAAGTTTCTTCCTTCAAGAACAATCCACTCGCGACATCGTTTGTATCGCAGGTGGATCAGGAAAAGCTCCGATTCGATCGATTCTTGCCCGCTTAAAAGCAACAGGAATGCAACGTAAAGTTCGCTATTTCTTTGGTGCAAAAGCGGTACGAGACTTATATTACACCGAAGAAATGCGCCAATTGGAAAAAGAATTCCCCAATTTTGAATACATCCCAGCGTTATCCGATCCTCTCGATGAAGATAAATGGGAAGGGGCTACCGGACTGATTACCGATGTCTTAGACCGTATGACGGGGGATCTAAAAGAAGCAGAAGCTTACTTATGTGGATCGCCTGGCATGATTGATGCATGTATTAAAGTGTTAAATAAACACGAAATTAAATCCGAAAACGTTTACTACGATAAATTTGCATAAGGATTATTTCAAAAGAAAAGAACGCCTCAAGCGTTCTTTTTTTACTTGTTTTCGGGTAACCAAGCACAATAGCCTCCCCCAATGGGTGACCTTTCTTTAGGATCCCATAAGTCTTGGTAGCGTTCGTTTTGTAGCACGCGTACGGCAAAAGAACATAATGGATAAATGTATCGTTTTTCCTGACGTGCTTTTTCGATGACGTGGTTCATCAATTGGTTGGCGAGTCCTAACCCACGATAAGAGCGATCAACAACAGTGGAATCGACGACGATGCGTTGTTGATCATCAAAAAAGAAGTGTATGAAACCAATGCGTTGATGTTGGTCATTTAAAAGTCGAAAATAATCACCATCAGCAACGATTTGAAATGTAGAGTTGTTATTCATCGTAATCTCCTTTGTTCTTCATTGAGATATCATTATAAACTAAGTATAATAGTAGCGTTGCCTCCGTGGTGGAATTGGTAGACGCAATAGACTCAAAATCTATCGAGTGCAAGCTCATGTCGGTTCGAGTCCGACCGGAGGCACCAACAAAATGATAAACATCCCTATAGGATGTTTTTTTATTGATATTTAATGGGTAATGTAAGGGAGCGTGTCGTCCATCGACGAGTGGACCAGCGCCAGTAAAAGACGAGCGCTTTGAATGCTTCATCAATTGTTAGAGCGATAAAGATTCCGATTACACCGTTTTCAAGCATAAAGCCAAAGAGGAACGAGCCACCGATGGCGAAAAACATTAATGAAAATAAACTGATTGTCCCTAAAAACCAAGCATCTCCTGTTGTCTTTAAAGACTCTCCAAGGATAATGTTGATCGTTCGAGCGCCTTCGACTGCGATATTTAACCAAAGTACCGTTTTAATTAGTTCAACGTGATGATCTAAATCATGACCATCTATGCCCTCAACCGAAGTGAAAATCGAGATAATTCCATCGGGAAATAAGGCGATGATAAGACCAAGCGTGGCGGAAATGGCAATACCGATCGTCGAAATTTTAAAGATTCGACGTTGAGCTTTTTTATAATTTTGAGCACCGACGTAAAATCCTGTTTTAATAGCACTTGCATGAGCTAATGCAGCAGCAGGTACAAAAGCCATTTTTGCAATATGTTCCACGGTTACCCGAACGGAGGTTTCGACTCCTGATGTATCAATAAAATTAAGTAGAGTAATAATCACTGCCATGGCACCTAAAAAGGCAAAATTTTCAAAGGCCGCGGGTA
>JAURLC010000084.1 GCA_030831415.1 Bacillota bacterium
AATGCCTTGTATGGTTGAGGAAAGGTTAAGGTCATGGACGAGTTATCTAATGCTGTAATGGTTACGGGAACGAGGGGTTGACGATGACGAAAACGCGCCATATACGTTTGACCAATGGTAGGAGGGTCACTAATCCAATTTAACGTATTAACGGTTAAAGAATCTGCGAGTAAAAAAGGATTATCTTCTCCTTGAGCGACATACAAAATATTACGTTTCACATCTTTTTCAACCACAAACCAGGGTAAACTGGCAAACTTTGTAGAACCCCCAATATTTAACCCTTTTCGTTGTCCAATCGTGTAATAAAACACACCATCATGTTGACCCACGATCGTTTGGGAAACTTTATCGATCATAACGCCTGGTTGGGCAGGGATGTAATTTTTTAAAAAGTCTTTAAAGTTACGTTCACCAATAAAGCAAACGCCTGTTGAATCTTTTTTCTCTGCTACTGTTAATTGAAGGGTCGCAGCGATACGCCGAACTTCGGCCTTAGGCATATCTGCTAGTGGAAATAGTGTGCTTGCTAATTGCTCTTGGGAAAGTTGGGATAAAAAATACGTTTGATCTTTATTTTCATCCTTTGACATCTCCATCCATGCCACACCTTGAATATCCGTTCTACCTGCGTAATGTCCCATGGCAATAAGCGAAGCACCGTGGGATTTCGCAAACGCTAAAAATGCATCAAATTTAATGTATTTATTACAAAAGATATCAGGATTCGGTGTACGACCTTTTTCATATTCATCCAAAAAATAGGAAAAAACATGGTCCCAATATTCTTGGATAAAATCGATACGGTATAAGGGGATATCGAGTGCTTTGGCGACTTTTTCTGCATCTTCAAAATCCACTTCTTGCGGACACATTGGATCTTGAAGGGTTGGATTCCCCAACATATCGTTATTGGCAAATGCATCCCAATTTCGCATAAATCCAGCAATGACATCATACCCTTGTTGTTTTAACACAAAGGCGGCAACCGCAGAATCCACCCCACCACTTAACCCGATCATCACGCGCGGTTTCATGCTTCGAGTACCATCGTAAACGGACCTTGATGGGCGACATCGATGTGCATATCTGCACCGAAGACACCGTGTTCAATGTTGGGATAAATCGAGTGAGCATAATCGATAAACGATTGAAACATCGCTTCAGCCATTAAAGAAGGTAAGGCTGGCGTAAAACTAGGGCGACGACTGGCACTGACATCTCCATATAACGTAAAATTCGGTACGAGCAAAATCGATCCTTGAAAATCTTGTATCGACCGATTTGTTTTTCCTAAATCATCGGGATAAATACGAAGTGAAAGTAATTTATCGACCATTTTTTTTACTTTTTCTGCATCATCACCATGGGTAAACCCTACGTATACAATGGCTCCATTATGAATGGAGGCTTTAATAGTGTGGTCAACAGAAAGAATCGCATGTTCAATAGTTTGAATAACAATACGCATAAATTTATTGTATCATTTGCAACGTTGAAATCGCTACTTTTGGGGCTTTTTCTTCAATCGTGAATGCTTTAAGCGCTTGTGTTGCCCATTCCTTTTGTAACGATTTATTCGAATAAAGTGTGCACAGACGATCGCCGCTGCGAACCTTGTCACCTGGTTTTACCAACAAGACGATGCCTGCATTGTACTCAATGATCTCTTCTTTTGTTAATCGTCCTGCCCCTAAACTAACGGAGAGTAATCCTAACGTTAGTGCGTGAATGCTTGTAACATAACCAGATTGTGCAACGATAATAGGTAGTTCCGTGTGTGTTTCATGCAAGGAAGGGATAGAAAAGACGTGTAAATCTCCCCCTTGAGCATGAATGAAGTTTTCAAAGGTTTGATAAGCTTTACCGGAAATTAATTGGTGTTCAACATGAGGAGATGCTTCCTCATAAGTAGCAAATAGCTTAGCTTGAACCGCCATCACGGCTGCCGCTTCCACACAAAGTGCAGTAAAATCCTTGGGTCCTTGTCCTTGTAACGTCGCGATTGCTTCTTTAACTTCTAATCGGTTACCAATCGTTAAACCAAGGGGTTCATTCATATCGGATAAAATCGCTCGAGTGTCCCGACCAAGCGTTTGACCTATGGCAACCATAGCTTTTGCTAAAACAGTTGCTTCTTCGATCGTTTTCATAAACGCACCATTTCCATATTTTACGTCGAGTAAAATGGTCTGTGCACCGGAAGCAATTTTTTTACTCATAATGGAGGAAGCGATTAAAGGAATGGATTGAACCGTTCCTGTGACATCGCGTAAGGCATAGAGTAATTTATCTGCAGGAACGAGGGATTTCGTTTGACCTATAATGGCCATGCCCACCGTTTGAACTTGTTGAAGAAATTGTGCTTCTGTTAAAGAGGTTGTTAAACCAGGAATCGATTCAAGTTTATCAATCGTTCCTCCGGTATGACCTAATCCTTTACCCGACATCTTTGCTAATTTCATTCCCATACTAGCGACTAATGGGCCAACGACGAGCGATGTTTTATCGCCAACACCCCCGGTAGAATGTTTATCAACTTTAATTCCTTCAATGGATGATAAATCCATCGTGTGGCCACTATGTACCATTGCCATGGTTAAATGTGCGGTTTCGGTAGGATTCATTCCATGAAGTTTTATTGCCATCAGTAAACTTGCAATTTGATAATCAGGAATCTCTTGTTGGACGTATCCATCAATGAAAAAACGAATTTCTTCTTCGCTTAATGCGCGTTTATTCACTTTGTTTTCGATAATCGACAATATATTCATGAGCTTTTCCTTATCGTACGTTGAAGACGTTGATCTTCTAAGAATAGTTTATCACTTTTGGCTTGCATTCTCTCGCGGACAAGGTCCGCCATTTCTCGCGTTGACAGCCCTTCATACATCTCCGGGGTAATCGGATCTAAAAAAGCAATTTGAACAGGGTATTTTTTCCAATGAATCGATTTGTCTAAAATTCGTTGAAATCCATAGGTCACCATCGGCAAAATATTCACTTGTGCTTCCATTGCTTGTTTAAATGCACCAGGTTTGAACGGCAATAACGGTTGAGAATAAAACTCACGATTACGTGTACCTTCCGGAAAGACAAGCCAATTGGTCGTACGTTTTTCTAATTCAACCTTCATCTGGCGGAGCAAAAGAACTTGAGATTTGACACTTTCCCGTTTAATGAACATCGCGTCAATGCTGGCAGTTGCATCACCAAAAATAGGTAAAGTTCTTGTTTCTTTTTTCGCTAAAAAACGAATCGGATGGGGAAATAAATCAATGATTAAAAAAGGGTCGATAAAGGAATGATGATTGCACACGATAAATTGATCTTTCGATTGACGTGCAAAGGATTCGTTTTCAACAAGACGTTGAATGCGTAAGCCTTTATAAATGAGTTTAACGACAGCTCTCAAACTGCGATAACGGTACGATAAAGGTAAGAGTTTTCGCAAGAGCATATTCGGTAAAACGACGAATACATAAGAAAAAAATAAAGGAAAGAAGAGTAATGGAATGAGTCGTCCATATTTTCGCATCGTTTTTATTGTATGCGAAAATGACGGAATTTCCTATAGATCTATGTTTTCAAGGGCAAGTGTAACGTTTCTAGAAAATCACACATAATCAGTACGCCAACCTCTTGATCGGTTTCTAATCGTCCGCGAACACCAACTAATGTTCCTTTTGCCATCGTCATAAAATAATTGTTGGTTGCTCGTGTCCAATAACGAATTGGAATTTTATCTTCAACAAAAATTCCTTCAACGTTTCGATACCCTCGTTGAACACAAATATATCGTGTATTGTTGGAAACAACATCATCCATTAGTCCAATGACCATCACATTTGAAATCATCTTTTTCTCCTTTGTTAAAGTGTACAAAGGTTAGATAAAGGATTCGTATGCTTTTTGTCTCAAGATTGTTTCAAAACAATGATGGATAAACCTGGAAGCGAATCGATGGAAGCCTTCCTTTGTAAGTACGATTGGCCATCAAAGATAAGGGAGCCATTGGAAAGCTTGTGAGGAAGCAAGAGAGGTTCTGGGGTTGGGTTGACACCTACAATGTAGCCTTGATGATCGTGGGTTAAGGTTAGTACAAAAATACCGTGCTCATAACGTTGAATGGTAAAGTTTTCATCTTTCCATGCAAAGGGTTGACGAAAAATTGGATGGTCTTTTCGTAAGTGAATAAGCGAACGTAACGTTTCAATAACCTTAGCGTATGGAACTATGCGTTCATAATGAAATTGATTGACCACATCTCCCGATTTATATGAATTATGATCACCCAATTTACTTCCACCGACTTCTTGAGCCATGTGAAGAAAGGGAATGCCTTGACTTAACAAGACCACACTTAGACTAAAACGAATGTATGCTTGTAGTTCTTCCTCTGACGCTGTGGGATAAAGGCGGGCAAGTTTATCATAAAAGGTTCCATTATCATGGCATTCAACATAATTAATCGATTGATAGGGATGGGTAACTTTATACCCTCCTAAAGATGCAATGGAGGATCCTAAAACCTGAGAAATGGCCGCATCTACGTATTCACCATTTCCTGTTGTGTACCCTTTGACTAGGATGTCGCTTTCAAAGTTTCCACCTTTCATACCATTACGAAATTCATCGTTAAAAAAACTTATAGCAGATAATGCACCATGGCGTTCTGTAATCGTTTTTTGCTCATAAGGTAATTCCGTAGGCATGTTCCACCCTTCTCCATACAACATAAAATCTGGACGAATCGCATGGATTGCCTGCTGAAGTTTATCCGTGGTTTGTTGATCGATAATGCCCATTAAATCAAATCGATAACCATCGATGTGAAACGTTTTCACCCAATAAGTTGCAACATGAAGAAGTAAATGCTGAACCATCGGTTTTTCTGAAGCGATATCATTCCCACAAAACGACCCATTGGACATCGTTCCATCACTTTTTTTTCGGAAATAATAACCTGGTACGACTTTTTCAAACACCGAGTATTGAAATTCAAAAACATGGTTATACACCACATCGAGATTAATACGAATCCCTTCTTCATGAAATTGGCTAACGAGTTGTTTGAAATCAATTAATCGACTGTATGGATCATCTAAATCCGAGGCAAAACTACCTTCAATAACCGCGAATTGATACGGATCATATCCCCAGTTATAACTCGTTTCAACATGAAATTCATCTACGGAACGAAAATCGTTTACAGGCAATAGTTGTAAATGGGTGAATCCTAAGGATGTAAGGTAATCCCATCCTACGGGAATGCCTAAAGCACTGTGTTTACGATTTTTTTCAAGCATACCAAGAAAACGACCTTTGTTTACGATATCAGTATTCGGATCACTCGTTAAGTCACGAACATGCGCTTCATAAATGATGGCGTCGGTCACCGCATGCATCGGAGGTAACCGTTGATCATGATCAGGAATGCGGTTTAAGCGGTCAAGATTGATGACCACAGACGCTTCACTATTACGAGTGGTACCTTTCGCATAAGGATCTAATGTTCTTCTGGTAACGCCATGGTTGGTAATATCATAGGTGTAAACAAGCCCATCATGGTCTCCTTGTAAGGAATATGTATAAACCCCATAAGTTTCTCGTCTCATCGGAATATGTCGATCAATGGCACCATTTTTAAATAAATTAAGCACAACGGAGCTTGCAAGGGGTGCCCACACTTTAAACGTCGTTTGTTCTACGGTATATGTAGCACCTAAGTCATCAAAAGGATAAGTATACAGGGGATGAAAATCAGGAAAATGTAAGGCTTCGGTCACATCAATCGGGACACTTCCAAACGATTCAAAAATGAGTTCATACGCATGGCCGAGTTCAAGGGGGGTCGATCTTTCAAAAACGAGTGTTGTTAAATGGGATTGAAGTGTTTCTTCAATTATCTTCATCGATTCTAAATGAGAAAAATTAACCCGTAATCGTGCAAGTTCTCGGTCGTGATTAATCAAGGGTCCATAAAGAACGACCTTAATGCGATGTGGCGAGATAAGCCACGCTTTCATGAATTTAGGATTCATCAGTATTTATTATAACGATTGCCGTGGCATATTCACCATCATGAGCAATCGAAAGTGGATAAGCAGTTTGTTGAAACTTAATAAACGGTTTTCCATGGGTACCAAGATGAATTTCAATACTTGATAATGCTGGATAAGGAAGACGATTCCACGCTTTAATAAACGCTTCTTTTGCTGCAAATCTTCCCGCTAAAAATTGCTCGGGAATCGGATGGACT
>JAURLC010000085.1 GCA_030831415.1 Bacillota bacterium
AGGCATGGAAACCACATGAATTCCAATTTGTCGCTGGGCAAGATTCGCTTGTACTTCTAATGCCAAGGATACTTCTGAACCGGTTGCAACCACCGTCCATGGATTGGCAAGATTAGACGGCGAAAGCATATAGCCCCCTTGACGAACGAGTTGGTTATTAGAGGTGCCAAGTAACGGTAATTTTTGTCGACTAAGGACAATCACTGATGGACGCGAGGTTTCTTGTAATGCCGCTAACCATGCACCGAGAGTTTCCTTAGCATCCGCAGGACGATAGACACGAATATTAGGAATAGCTCGTAACATCGCTAATTGATCGATAGGTTGATGCGTAGGGCCATCTTCTCCTAATGCGACCGAATCATGCGAAAACACAAAAATGGAAGGAAGGTGCGATAAAGCAGCTAGACGAATCGCCGGTTTCATATAATCAGCAAATGCTAAAAATGTCCCCGTAAATGGACGAAGTCCACCATGAAGTACCATCCCATTTTGAATACTTGCCATTGCAAATTCACGAATGCCAAAATGAATATTTCGTCCTTCAGGATGCTCAAAAGACATATCCGGTGTATCAGGTAAGGTTGTCATCACGGATTTTGCCACATCCGCAGAACCACCGACCAAAGAAGGTATGGCTTTGGCAAGGGATTGGATAATCAATAAGGAACTGTTGCGTGTTGCATCATGGTAGCCTTCTTTAAACTCAACAAGTGGTTGAGAAGAAGAAAGCCAAGAGCCTTGCAAGGAAGCATTAAATCTTTTCGCATCTTCAGGCTGAGAATTTTGCCATGATTGCTTCGTTTTTTCCCAAGCACGATAGGCTTTTTTTCCTCGTTTTAAAACAGCAGATTGAAATGATTCATAAATAGAGGCAGGTATCTCAAAAGGCGGATAATTCCATCCAAACGATTGTTTTGCGGTCAACCCATCTTGTTCACCTAGAGGGTTTCCATGAACTTTATATGTCCCTTGATTTATCGAGCCTCGTCCGATGACCGTTTTGATCATGATCATCGTTGGTTTTTCAGTTTGTCGTTTCGCTTTTTTTATCGCTTTGTTGATGGCGTCTGTATCTTCACCATCTTTAACGACGATGACATTCCATCCTGTTGCAAGAAACCGCGCCTTCACATCTTCGGAGAATGATTGATGGAGAGGACCATCGAGTGTTACATCGTTTGCATCGTAAAATAAAATTAATTTCGATAATTTTTGATGGGCGGCAAACGACATCGATTCTTGGGAAATACCTTCTTGTAAACAGCCATCCCCTGATAACACATACGTATAATGACCAAACAAATCATCCCGTTTGTACAAATTTCGCAAAGTACGTTCAGCAAGTGCCATCCCCACTGCTTGAGCAATTCCTTGACCTAAGGGGCCAGTCGTCGCATCAACACCTGGCGTCATATGAACTTCCGGATGTCCTGGTGTGATTGAACCTAATTGACGAAAGGATTTGATATCATCGATTGAAAGGTTGTAACCCGCTAAATGTAACGTTGCATACAACAGCATACTCGCATGTCCTGCGGATAACACAAATCGATCTCGATTCATCCACGTTGGTTGTTTAGGATAGGTGACCATGTGGTTGGCAAATAAGGTCGCCATTAAAGGAGCACTACCTATTGGCATACCAGGATGACCTGATTTCGCTAAGTTCGTTGCATCAATGGATAAGGCACGAATGGCACCAATCACAAGATTCAATTCATTATTTTTCATGTTTTACCTCCACATGGATATCTGTTAATTGTTCAGGTTCAACAGGACTTGGTGTCCCTTCAAGTAATCCAATCATTTTTAAGTTTTTTGGGAATGCGATGACATCCTTAATATTATCCGTTCCAGTCAAAATCATCGTTAATCGATCAAGGCCAAAAGCAACCCCTCCATGAGGTGGCGTCCCATAATGGAATGCTTGAATAAACCAACCAAATTTACGTTCAATCGCCTGATCATCCATACCTAGTAGTTCAAAAATTCGACGTTGCATCGCTTGATCGTAAATTCGCATCGAACCTCCACCTGCTTCATATCCATTAATCACCAAATCATACGCTTGGGCAATAACGCGTTCTGGATGCGTGTCTAGCAGGGGAATATCTTCATCACGAGGACGGGTGAAAGGGT
Organism: Bacillota bacterium; assembly: GCA_030831415.1. Taxonomy (GTDB): domain Bacteria; phylum Bacillota_I; class Bacilli_A; order RFN20; family CAG-826; genus UBA970. Next base: position 2,143 of record JAURLC010000085.1, read on the forward strand.
GATGTGCACTAACCAATTGACCTTTTTCATTTTTATCAAATAACGGGAAATCCGTCATCCAGGCAATCGCTACGTTGTTTATATCCACACAGTTGAGTAATGCGGCTGCCTTCAATCGAAGCAATCCTAAAATCGCAAGGAGTTGTAAGCGATCATCATGGCTCGCTGCAATGGCAACATCGCCTTCTTTCATCGATAATGCTGCAAATAATTCCGTTGGTTGTTGCACAAATTTTGCAAAGGAGCCCGTTAAAGTCCCTTGTTCATTTTTTAATAAAACAAGTCCTTTTAACCCGAGGGGTTTTACAAAGGTTGTCCATTCATCCAAAATTTTTCGTGTTAAAAGGGAGAGAGCTGCAGGTAATACAAGCACACGCGTATACGAACCTGCGAAACCTGCAGTTTGATAAGCATCGAGTAAAGGTTGAGGTGCTTCCTGAATTTTTAAATCAAACCGAAGATCTGGTTTATCACTTCCAAACGATTCCATTGCTTCTTGATACGTTAAACGAACAAAAGGGCGAGAAATCGTCATCCCTTTGACTTCTAAGAAAACTTCAGCAATCGCCTCTTCCATCAAATGTAAAAACTCATCTTGGGTTAAAAAAGAAGCTTCTACGTCAATTTGAGTGAAGTCAGGCTGACGATCAGCACGCAAATCTTCATCACGAAAACAACGGGCAATTTGATAGTAACGATCAAATCCACCGATCATGAGCAATTGTTTGTAAATTTGTGGAGACTGCGGTAGTGCATAAAAAGACCCAGCGTGAATACGGGAAGGAACTAAAAAGTCACGTGCCCCACCAGGAGTGGATAACGTTAATAGTGGGGTTTCAATATTAACAAACTGATGCTTCTCAAAAAAACGATGGAAAACATTCATAATTTTCGAGCGAATGCGAATCGTTTGCTGCATCGGTTGACGACGTAAATCCAAATAACGATGTTTAAGGCGAATATCTTCACCTGCATCGGTGACATCATCGATGATGAGTGGAGAAACATCACTCATATTCAAAATGTGTAAACTTTGAACTTTGATTTCGATGTCACCCGTTGCTAAAGCAGGATTGGGTACATCCTTACGAGAAACGATTCCTTCCACTTGAATTAAATATTCATGTTTAACGTCTGCAAACTGTTGTTTTTCATCCAGCATTAATTGAACAATGCCTGAATAATCGCGTAAATCTAAAAAGATGAGGGATCCTAAATTACGTTTTCGTTGAACCCAACCAACTAATTTGACCGTTTCACCAACATGACGTAATCGAAGTTGGCCATTAAGATGACTACGATAATAGGAAACGTTATTCATGATGGTCGCCCTCTTCATCGTGATGATGATGGCCAGGTTGATTCGTCAAATGCTGCATTAAATGCACGACTTCTCCAACTGGAACTTGTTGTTGCTCTTGGGTTTGTAAGTTTTTAATCGTGACAATATTGGATTTCATTTCTGTTTCTCCGATGATAACGGCATAAACTGCGTCACGTTTTACAGCTGATTTAATCGATGATTTCAATGATTTATGTTCAAGATTGAGTTCCGTTTTAAAGTTTGTATATCGGAAATTATGGGCAAGTCTAAATGCATATTGATCGGTGAGAGGTTCCATTGAAATGATGTACAGATCGACGTAACTGCGAACACCCTCTAATCTTCCCGCATCTGTTAGTAAGGCTAAAATGCGTTCAATCCCAAAGGCAAAACCAACGGACATTACGGATGGTCCACCTAATTCTTCAACGAGTCGAGGAAATTGACCCCCTGCACCAATCGCACCATAATCTTTCCCAGTTTTGGAAACAAAATGATATTCAAAAACACAATCGGAGTAATAATCTAATCCTCGAACGAGTTGTGGATCGAGTTTCCATTGAATCTTAATCGAGGTTAAAGCTTCTTGAACGGTTTTAAACGCTGCTTGAGATGCCTCCGATAAGTAATCACCAATGACAGGGGCTTGCAATCCGAGTTGGTGATCGGAAGGGATTTTGCAATCAAGTAACCGTAAAGGATTGGTTTGAAAACGTTGCTTACAATCTTCACAAATATTGGCTAAATGAGGTTCATAATACGATTTTAACGCCTCTTTATAAGCAAGACGTGTTGCCTCATCCCCAAGAGAATTAATCGAAACGGTGACATTTTCAAAACCTAGCATTTCTAATACTGTAATGCCTGTTGCGATGGTTTCAGCAACAGATAAAGGGGACGTAATGCCGATGTGTTCAACACCAAATTGATGAAATTGACGAAATCGTCCTAATTGAGGACGTTCATATCGAAACGCAGGTCCTACATAATAAAGTTTTAACGGTAAGTCTTGGGTATGGAGGAGCTTTTGTTCAACCACACTACGAATCACACCAGCCGTTAATTCAGGACGTAAGGTTAGGGAACGATCACCCTTATCCATAAAGGTGTACATTTCTTTTCGAACGATATCGGAGCTATCGCCAACCGAACGCGTAAAAAGTTCGGTATGTTCAAACATCGGGGTACGAATACCCGCATAGCCATATAACTTGGCAATGTTTATTAACGCTTGTTCGACTTGCTCGACAGCTTCTACTTCGCCTAAAAGCCAATCTTTTGTCCCTTTGGGTTGTTTAATATCCATGCTAACTCCTAATGAATGACACGATGGATTTCATATACACCGGCCACATTTAATAATACATTAAAAACATCACTTAATCGCTTGGAATCACTCACTGAAATTGTAGCTTTAATCGTGGTTGTTTGGTTTTGCGGATGAAGTAACGCGTTTAAACTACTCACGGTTATTTTCATTTGAGAAAAAACACCCATGACATCAATAATGAGATTATTTCGATCACTACATTCAATACGTATATCAACAGGGTGTGG
>JAURLC010000086.1 GCA_030831415.1 Bacillota bacterium
CATTGTCATTTAAACGCAGAAGTCTTTAAAGATCGCGTGGAACTTCTATTAGAAGAAGCAAAAAAGCACGGTGTCCATCAATGTTTTGTGGTGGGTTGGAACCAAGCTTCTTCATTGGATGCCGTTTTATTGGCAAAACAACATCCATCTATCAAAGCTATTGTTGGCTTGCATCCCGTTGATACCGAACACGGAATCGATGTATCGTGGTTACACGCGTTGATAACAGAACATCGTGAGAATATTATCGCGGTCGGGGAAATTGGGTTCGATTATTATTGGCACAAAGACCCTCACCAACACCAACAACAAACACTCGCGTTAAGTGCACAACTGGATATCGCTCAAACTTATAACCTTCCTGTTTTCATTCATTGTCGGGATGCATACGACGCTTTACTCGATTACTTACAGAAGCGCGGAGGGATGTATCGAGGAATCATGCATTGCTTTGGGGGGACTCTCGATCAACTCCAAGCATTTTTACAATTAGGGTTCGACATTTCCTTTGGTGGTCCTATTACGTTTAAAAACGCACATTTGGCACGCGAGGTTTTATCCCACACCCCAATAGACCGATTACATCTTGAAACCGATAGTCCTTATTTAGCCCCCCATCCTCATCGTGGAAAAGAGAATACACCGCTCTTTCTCCCGCTGATTTTTGAAAAAGCAAAAGAAGTTCTTGGAGTAACGAGTGAAATACTTGAGAAAAACCTACAAACGAATGTGGAAAAATTATTTCACGTGAAAACATTATGAAAGTAAATATTGCGGGTGTTATTGTGGTCGAGGGTGCGATGGACATCGCGTTTTTATCGAACTTTATTGAAAGCGAATTCGTCAGTGTCAACGGTTCAGCAGTCGACCCGAAAACGGTTGAATATTTACAAAACTTACCCAACACAAACCCCATTTATTTATTGTTAGATCCGGATTCACCTGGTGAAAAAATACGTCACCACCTCCATCAAAAACTGAACCATTATGTGGATGTGTTTATCCCACAATCATTAGCGATCAAAGGAAAAAAAGTTGGGGTAGCGGAATCGGACGCTACCACCATACTCGATGCGTTCCAAAAAGGCTTGAACCAAGCAACTTGTGATAAAGAGCCTGTTATCACGATGAATGATTTAATGACGCTTGGTTTATTAGGGCAACCTTCTTCTACCACAAAACGAGAAAAAATCGCATCCATATTTCATTTGGGTCACACCAACGGGAAGACCTTCTTAACCCGACTTAATCGACGCAACATCAATGTTCAACAAATCAAGGAATTACTGAATGAAAAAACATCCTGAAATTGATGCCTTACTACGTTCTTTAGATGCGTCCGTTTTAAAACGGTATGGACAAAACTTTTTGATTGATGATTTCATCATCCAAAAGACTTTTGCCACACTTGCCTTACAACCAGGTGAAACCATTTTAGAAATTGGTCCGGGCTTAGGCGCATTAACCAAGCATGTTCCGTTTCAAGACCACACCTATATTTCCTATGAAATTGATCGTCAATATCACGCTTACCTAACGAAAACCTATACTACGAATACCACCCACCATCTTGGTAACTTTTTGAAAGCCGTTTCTGAGACCGTTGATGTCATTTTAGGAAACTTACCATATTATGTGACCTCGGATATCTTGGAGAAGATTTTTAAGGATTTTCCTATATTTAAACGGGGTGTTTTTTTGGTACAAAAAGAAGTGATCGAACGACTCATTGCCCAACCAGGAGACAACGCGTATGGTCCTCTAGCGATTCTTGTTCAATCGTTAGGTGAGATCCAAACGATCACCGATGTACATCCTGCCTCGTTTTATCCAGAACCTCACGTTACGTCGACGTTGTTTTTATGGACGAACAACCACCACGTTTCGGTGGAAGTCGCCCGACCGTTCTTTTATTTTTTAAAAAAACTTTTTTTAAATCGGAGAAAAAACATTCTCAATAATTTGACGTTTATAAACGGGGCAAAAGAAGAAAAAACAAGGCAATTACAAGCGCTAGGCATTGAAGATAACCGTCGCCCTGAGTCGCTAACGATTCAAGAGGTTTGGATGGTATATGATGCGTTTAAGTCGCAAATAACGCTATAATGGAAAAGGGGAAAGAATGTATGAAACCAACCATTAACGCCATTATGATGGCCGCGGGCAAAGGAACGCGTATGAAATCCTTAGATGCTACCAAAAGTAAAGTCGCCTTTGATTTATTGGGCGTCCCACTTGTTCGGCATGTACTTAATGCCTTAAAACCCATGAATATCGACACGGTCTATTCCATTGTTGGACATGGTGGTGAAACCACCGAAAGAATTGTCAAAGACGATTCGGTTGTCGTGTGGCAACGTGAACAAAAAGGAACCGGGCACGCCATCATGCAAGTTGCGCCTTATTTAGCGGGCAAGCAAGGTACAACACTCATCGTATCTGGCGACACCCCTTTAATCACCACCGCTTCTTTACAACATTTAGTGGACACTCACCTCGAAGGAAACTTTGATTTAACGATCTTAACATCCGTGGTGGATGATCCATTTGGTTATGGTCGAATGGTGAGAACAAAAGACGGTAAACTCACCGGCATTGTTGAAGAAATTAATGCAACCGATGAAGAAAAGAACATTCGAGAAATTAATACGGGTTTCTATGTATTTAATAATGAGAAACTATTCCGCTATTTAAACGAATTACCGCCTAATCCCAAAAACGGAGAACTCAACATTACGTTCCTCGTCAAAATGTTTATTGAACAAGGATTTCACGTTGGAACCGACACGGTCGCTTCGTTTGAAGAAACATTAGGTACGAATGACCGCGCTCAACTTGCTGAAGCGCGACGTATTTTACAAAAACGAATTAATCACCAACACATGGTCAACGGGGTCACCATTGAAAACCCAGACAATACCTTTATTTCACCTCACGTGACGATTGGGCAAGATACGGTCATTCAATCAGGCGTATATTTGATTGGGGATGTTTCGATTGGAGTAGGCAACCTTATTGGTGCCAACTCGATGATTGAAAATAGTACGATAGGAAACCGAAACGTGATTGAATCATCCAAAATCATCGATTCGTCATTAGGGGATGACAACCATGTTGGTCCTAATGCCCATCTACGCGGGCACACCAAGATAGCCAACCAATGCCGAATTGGTAATTTTGTGGAACTTAAAAACGCGGTTTTACACGATTCCGTCAAAGCAGCCCATTTAACGTACTTGGGTGATTGTGAAATCGGCGAAGACACCAATGTTGGATGTGGAACCATCATTGCCAATTACGATGGAAAAACCAAACATCACACCTCGATCGGTAAACACGTCTTTATGGGCTCGGGAACAACGATCATCTCTCCTGTCACGATTGCCGATGAAGTGATTATCGCCGCAGGTTCAACGATCAATGAAAACGTTGAAAAAAGGGCGATGGCCATTGCAAGAAGCAAACAAACCAATAAGCCTGGTTTCTATGACCATTGGATGAAAAAAATCGGAAAGAAGTAACCGTTCGTCTTCATAAGAAAAGAAAAAGTCCTTCATTATGAAGGACTTTTTTTGTTGAAGGAATTGCTTATTTCTTGCTTGCTTTTAATGCGGCTTGAGCGGCGGATAAGCGGGCTACTGGGACACGGAACGGTGAGCAGGAGACATAGTCTAACCCTGCATTGTGGAAGAACTCGATTGAATCAGGTTCACCACCGTGTTCACCACAAATCCCTACTTTTAAGTTGGGACGTGTCTTGCGACCATCGGCAACGGCCATCTTGATGAGTTTACCTACACCATGTTGGTCAACGGTTTGGAATGGATCTTGTTCGAAGATTTTCGTTTTGTAATAATCTGGGAGGAATTTACCCGCATCATCGCGGGAGAAACCATAGGTCATTTGTGTTAAGTCATTCGTACCAAAGCTGAAGAACGTTGCTTCTTCGGCAACTTTTTCTGCTAATAAGGCGGCACGTGGAATTTCAATCATCGTTCCGACTAAGTAAGTCATAGTTTGACCAGACTTCGCGATTTCTTCGTTCGCCGTTTCTTCGATGATGTCTTTGACGAATTTTAATTCTTTGACATCTAAGACTAACGGAATCATGATTTCAGGAACAACAGGTTTTTTGAGTTCTTTTTGGGCTTGCAACGCAGCACGGATGATCGCGCGTGTTTGCATACGACCAATTTCTGGGTAAGAGACATCCAAGCGAACCCCACGGTGACCCATCATTGGGTTGAATTCATGGAGGAATTCAATACGGGATTTGACTTGTTCAACGGATAAACCAAGGGCTTTGGCTAATTCGGCAATCTTGTCTTCTTCTTGAGGTAAGAATTCGTGTAAAGGTGGGTCAAGTAAGCGGATGGTGACGTTTAAGTCTTTCATCGCCATAAAGAGTTGATAGAAGTCATCTTGTTGGAACGGTAAGAGTTTGGCAAGTGCTTCTTCGCGGGCTTCTAAGGTTTCCGCTAAGATCATCTTGCGCACATTAAAGATACGTTCTTTATCAAAGAACATATGTTCAGTACGGCATAGACCAATACCTTCTGCACCGAACTTAAGAGCGGTTATCGCATCTTTTGGTGTATCCGCATTGGTACGAACTTTTAAGGTACGGAATTCATCCGCCCATTCCATAATGCGACCAAAGTAACCGGTTAAGGCTGCTTCCACTTTGGCGATATCGCCATCGTAGACTAAACCTGTCGAACCATCGATGGAAATAACATCGTTTGTAGTGTACGTTTTTCCACCAAATTTCACCGTACCTTTGTGTTCATCAATCACTGCACCGCCAACACCGGCAACACATGTTTTACCCATGCCTCGGGCCACAACGGCGGCGTGGGAGGTCATCCCACCGCGAGCAGTCAAAATCCCTTGAGCAGCGACCATCCCTTCAATATCTTCAGGGGAGGTTTCGGCACGAACAAGGATGACTTTTTCACCAGCTTCACCGCGTTTAGCAGCATCTTCAGCAGTAAAGGAAATTTTACCCGTAGCAGCACCTGGCGAGGCAGGTAAACCTTCACCAATAGGCGTTGCTTTCGCTAAGACTTTCGGATCAAAGCTTGGGTGTAAGAGGGTATCTAAGGAGCGTGGATCAATGCGTAACACCGCTTCTTGAGAGGTAATCACACCTTCATCCACTAAGTCACATGCAATCTTTAATCCAGCAGCAGCGGTACGTTTGCCGTTGCGTGTTTGTAAGAAGTAGAGTTTACCTTCTTCGACGGTAAATTCCATATCTTGCATATCTTTGTAATGACTTTCTAAGACTTTGACGATGTCTAAGAATTTGTCATAGACTGCAGGTTGGGTTTTTTGTAAGTATTCCACAGGAAGTGGGGTACGAATACCCGCGACGACGTCTTCCCCTTGGGCATTAGGTAAGTATTCGGCGAACAATTTCTTTTCACCAGTAGAGGGTGAGCGGGAGAATGCCACACCGGTACCCGAGGTTTCGCCTTTGTTACCGAAGACCATCGATTGAACGTTCACAGCGGTACCCCATTCGTATGGGATATTGTTCATCTTACGATAAACGTTTGCCCGTGGGTTGTCCCATGAACGGAAGACTGCGGTAATCGCTTCGATGAGCTGAACTTTTGGATCATTTGGGAATGCTTCGCCAAAAACCCGTTTGTAATAGTCTTTATATTGTTTGACAAGATTCTTTAAGTCGTTCGCGTCTAATTCGGTGTCGAGTTTAACGCCCTTGGCTTCTTTCATTTCTTTCAACATTTTGTCAAATTCGGTACGACCGTGATTTTTGGCAATGTTGGTAAACATTAAAATAAAACGACGGAAGGAATCATAGGCAAAGCGTTCATTACCTGTTTCCTTGGCTAGGACTTCAACGGTGACATCGGTTAAGCCTAAGTTTAAGACGGTATCCATCATACCTGGCATCGAAACACGTGCACCTGAACGAACCGAAACAAGCAAGGGGTTGGTGGTTCCACCAAAATTTTTCCCAGTGTCCTTTTCAATATCCTTAACAGCGCTATAAATTTGTTGAATTAAATAGTCAGGAATTGTTTTCTTACTTGCGTAGTAAAGGTTGCAAGCTTCGGTTGTAACGGTAAAACCTTCTGGAATAGGGATTCCAAGTAAGGTCATTTGGGATAATCCAATCCCCTTACCACCGAGCAAATCCTTGCCCATGCCTTTGGTGTCTTTAAAGTTGTAAACATATAGTTTTTCTGCCATTGTCTTCTCCTTTTTGTGCCTTTGAGATAGTTTCGGCACTCGCGACTAAAATAATACCATAAAGCCACCCTCGTTTCTACTTGAAAAAGCACCAAAAGGAAGATGTTTTATTTTATAAAATCCACTTATAATGGGGATACAAACTTTTATTATGAAAAAAGAATCTTATACGTTGACGATTGACTTTGGTACACAATCCGTTCGTATCGCTATTTTTAATACTCGCGGTCACATCCTTGCCATTGAAAAAGAAACCTATCAACCTACATATTATTCAACCCAAGCAGGATATGCAGAACAAAAAGCATCGTTTTACTGGGAAGCACTGGGCCGTGTTAGTCGACAGTTAGTAGAAAAAAATCCGACACTCATTCCTTTAATAACAAGTGTTTCCATGACAGCATTTCGAGGAACGTCAATTTTTTTAGACGAAAACATCCAACCCGTTAGGGATGTCATCCTCTGGTTAGATCAACGTTTAGCAAAATTTGAACCCTTTTCTTTTTTTCATAACATCGCCTACCACTTGATTGGCCTTTATAAAACAGCCCGTTTGAATTCCCGTCGCACAATGGCACGGTGGTTGCGACAAAACGAACCTGAAAATTGGAAAAAAACCAAATATTACACTGCTTTATCGAGTTATTTTAATTATCTTCTAACCGGTGAACTCACCGATAGTTCGGCGAATATGGTTGGCCATTATCCGCTCGATTTTATAACTGGTAAGTGGTATAAACCTAGTCACATCAAAGCCGCGATTTTCAATGTTCCTATCGAAAAACTCATCCCGTTAAAACGACCAGGGGAACAACTCGGCGTTATTAGTAAAGAAACAAGTGCATTTCTTCACTTACCTGAAGGGCTACCCGTTTATGCAACAGGTCCTGACAAAGCTGCTGAAACGCTTGGAACAGGATGTTTAGACTATAACGTTGCCAATTTATCGTATGGAACTTCCGTCTCCATGACCATTCCTCATCATAAGTATGTTGAGCCCGAACCCTTTTTACCCGCTTATGAAGCGGCAGTTCGAGGTTTATACAATATCGAAGTACACATTAATCGTGGATATTGGATGATTTCATGGTTCCGCGATAATTTTGCCCATAAAGA
>JAURLC010000008.1 GCA_030831415.1 Bacillota bacterium
AACGTGCCACAGTGACGATACTAGATAGAAATGTCTAGGTGAAACGCGGTAAACCCCACAAGCGAGAAACCCAAATTTGGTAGGGGCAGGAGGAATGATCAAACGAAGTCAAACCTTCCTATCTACGATAGAGACAAATGGTCATCGATTACAGAACATGGCTTACAGGGTTACATTAGAACAATATGAATTTACCTACTTGGTTGACATCAATTCGCCTCTTTCTCGTGGTCATCATCCTTGGCCTCTTTTTTTGGCCGTATGAAAATGTAGGAATATTAACCTTTTTAGGAAATGCGATCAATACGGTTTATGTGATAATTTTCATTGTGTTTGTGGTTGCATCCTTAACAGATTTTTTGGATGGATACTTAGCACGAAAGCTCAAGCAAATTACGGTATTAGGTACCTTCCTAGATTCCATCGCAGATAAGGTGCTCACCAATGCAACGATGATTGCCTTGGCGTTTCCGTTCGCATGGTTACCTCCAACACAAATTACGATTCCGCTACTACTTGTGATTGTTATGGTGAGTCGGGATCTTTTAATGGATGCACTTCGAACGTTAGCGATGTCAAAACAAAAAGTTTTGTCTGCAAATCTATTTGGAAAAATTAAAACCTTCATGCAAATGGTCATGATTCCACTGGTTCTACTTAACAATAGTCCGTTTTCTTTTTTAGAACCTACACTAAATCTAACACTCGTTTTCATTTACATCACGACGATCATGTCACTGGTTTCTTTTGGAATTTATGTGATTCAAAATCGAAATATTTTTACTTCATGATAGAACAAGTAATTGCTCAATTAATGCAACATCAACTGACGCTGGGCAGTGTAGAAAGTGTCACGGGTGGAGCTTTTGCAAGTCAATGCGTTCAGATTCCTGGCGCATCTTCTTGGTTTAAAGGAAGTTTGGTAACCTATCAGATGACCGCCAAACACGAATGGTTAGACATTCCATTATCTCTTTCTTCAGAAACTGGATTAGTGAGTGAAACGGCCACTGCACTCATGTTGAAAAATGGCTTAAGGAAACTCGGAGTGGAAATCCTTGTTGTCTCTACGGGATCTGCAGGTCCTACTGCTGAAATGCATTCCTCCGTAGGAGACGTTTATTTAGGTGTGGCTAATCAAACGAAGTCCCTCATTCGGTCTTATTTTTTTACAGGGAATCGCGAAGCGATACGTGATCAAAGTGTCGGTGCAATGATTGCATTACTAAATGAATTTTTGCACACCTATTATTAGGTAATTGGTTGTGAATTTGATAAAATATAGGACATTGAGGTAATCACCATGGCAAAAGATGTAGACAACAAGCAAAAACGAGACGATGCATTAGAAGAAGCATTAAAAAATATTGAAAAAACCTTTGGTAAAGGTGCTGTGATGAAACTAGGGGAACGTCCTGAAGTAACAGTGGATACGATTTCCTCTGGCTCCATTTCCTTAGATATTGCCTTAGGTATTGGGGGCTATCCAAAAGGGCGTATTGTTGAAATTTATGGACCTGAATCCAGCGGTAAAACCACACTTGCATTATCTGCCATTGCGGAAGCACAACGTGGTGGAGGAAGAGCCGCCTTTGTCGATGCAGAGCATGCCATTGATCCAGTTTACGCTCGTAAACTTGGTGTCAACATTGATGAGCTCATTTTGTCACAACCTGATAATGGTGAGCAAGGGTTAGAAATTGTCGAAATGTTAGCCCATTCCAATGCGATTGATTTAATTATCGTCGATTCGGTTGCAGCATTAGTTCCCCAAGCGGAATTGGATGGTGTTATGTCCGATAATCAAGTTGGTTTACAAGCTCGCTTAATGTCTAAGGCGATGCGAAAACTTGCAGGTGTTTTAAACAAATCGAACTGTACCGTTATCTTTATTAACCAATTACGTGAAAAAGTCGGTATCGCTTATGGAAACCCAGAAGTTACTTCAGGGGGACGTGCCTTAAAGTTTTATGCGTCCATTCGTATTGATATTCGCCGATCCGAAGCATTAAAAAATGGCGATGTTGTGATCGGCAATAAGGTTAGAATTAAAGTTGTGAAAAACAAGGTTGCGCCACCCTTTACCGCTTGTGAAATTGAATTGATGTATGGTTTAGGGTTTTCAAAAGTTGGCGAAATTTTAGATTTAGCAACCGATGCGGGTATTGTCAAAAAGATGGGTTCTTGGTATGACCTTAATGGCACAAGACTTGGGCAAGGACGCGAAAACGCAAAAGAATTCTTAGTCAATAATCCAACGACTTTGGAAGCATTGGAAAAACAAATTAAGACAGGCGAAATCGTCTAAACGATCACTCTGCTTTACGAAGGATAAAAATAGAGGATATAAAGTCCTCTTTTTTTATAGGCAAACAAAAGATTGTTTGGTATCATTAAGGAGTATCGCAAGATACTGATATATAGAACCGTTAAAGTCGATTTCAAAAACTAATTAGGGAAACCTACTTAAAAAACCACTTTATCCAATCATTAACCCATGCGTTTTTGATTATTCCTCTTCATTTTTATATATCAATCGACATTTTAAATGATGGCGAGTCACCATCATTTTCATAAGAAAGGAGACTCATATGGAACCAGGAATCGTTATTCTTTTGGTTGTATTAGCATTACTTGTTGGTATTGGTTTAGGCATTGTTTTGTATTTTTTATTACCAATTTTTCGAGCGAAGGAAGCAAATAAAAAAGCAAATAAAATTATTCGTGATGCTGAAATCAAAGCGGATCATATTACAAAAAACGCGCAACTTGATGCGAAACAAACCGTCTATGAATTAAAGCAAGAAGCAGATAAAGAAATCAAGGAAAGAAAAGCGGAAGTGACCTCGTATGAAAATAAATTATTTCAACGAGAACAAAGTATTGATCGCCGCGATCAGGCTTTGCTTCAAAAAGAGAAAAATCTTGAAGATAAAATCGAGTTAAATCAAAAGCGTACCAAAGAAATTGAACGCAAAGAAGAAGTGCTTCAATTGAAGTTGGATTCTATTATTCATGAACTTGAAAAAGTTTCTGCCTATTCTCAAACCGAGGCAAAAGCGGAAATTATGGCGCGTGTGGAAGCTAAACTCGCCAATGAGATTGCTGCCTACATTAAAAATCGTGAAGAAGAAGCCAAAGATCAAGCAAACCTACTAGCAAACGAAGTATTAGGGATGACAATTAATCGATACGCTCAAGATTTTGTTACTGAACGTACCGTCTCTGTGGTGAGTTTGCCTAGTGATGAAATGAAAGGTCGTATTATTGGCCGTGAAGGTCGTAATATTCGTACCTTAGAACAAGCTTTAGGTGTTGATTTAATTATTGATGACACCCCTGAAGTGATTACGGTTTCAAGCTTTGATCCCATTCGAAGAGAAACCGCGAAACGCGCTTTAGAAATCTTATTAAAAGATGGTCGTATTCAACCTTCACGTATTGAAGAAGTGGTTGCTAAAGTCAAAGGTGAATTGAATGAAGTGATTCACAAAGCAGGACAAGAAGCCGCTTTCCGATTGGGGTTAGCGAATATACATCCTGAGTTACTGGATATTGTAGGTCGTTTAAAATATCGTACATCCTATGGTCAAAATGCATTTGATCACTCGATCGAAGTTTCCAAATTATGTGGTATTATGGCCGCTGAAATGGGTCTTGACCAAAATATGGCCAAACGCGCAGGTTTGTTACATGATGTGGGTAAAGCGATTGACTTTGAAATGGAAGGTAGCCACGTTGAACTTGGTGCGCGTTTTGCTCGCAAATATAACGAACCAGATGTGGTCATTAATGCGATTGAATCGCATCATGGAGATACAGAAGTTAAATATGTCATTTCTCACTTAGTCATCGCTGCCGATACTTTATCCGCTGCTCGACCAGGTGCTCGTTCAGAAACCCTTGAAACGTACATTAAACGATTAGAAGCTTTAGAAAATATTTGTAAGTCCTATGATGGTGTTGCCCAAAGCTATGCGATGCAATCAGGCCGAGAAATTCGTGTCATGGTTGTCCCGGATAAACTCGATGATGCTGCCTCCTTTAAACTTGCACGTGATATCAAAGATCGTATTGAAAATGAAATGACGTATCCGGGTCAAATTAAAGTTTCCGTTATTCGTGAGTTCCGGGCGGTTGAAGTCGCTAAATAGGACTGTTTGTGTTTCGTATTCTTTTCTTAGGCGATATTGTCGGCCGTCCTGGACGTGAAGCTGTCCGTCAATTTTTACCTATACTTCGCAAAGAATTCGACCTTGATTTTGTCGTTGCAAATGTCGAAAACGCTACACATGGAAAAGGGTTAAGTAAGTCCCATTATAATGCGCTTAATGACATGGGAATTAATGTCATGACATTAGGAAACCATTATGCCGCACAAGCGGAATTAAAACAGTACATTTCCAATACGCTTAAAGTATTACGGCCGGCGAATTTAAAAACACCTTATCCTGGAATTGGTACAAGTGTTTTTTCCCTTAACAATCGATCGATTCGGATTACGTCGCTTCTGGGTCAAGCTTTCATGCATGAAGAAGTCGACAATCCTTTTGATACGTTAGAGAACATCGTTCATTCGCTTGCCCCTACCGACATTCACCTCGTTGATTTTCATGCTGAAACAACCGGAGAAAAGATGGCACTAGCGTATGCGTTTGACGGAAAAATCACAGCGTTAGTTGGTACCCACACCCACATTCAAACTGCGGATGAACGAATACTTCCTTTGGGAACTGGGTACGTAACGGATTTAGGAATGTGCGGTCCTTACGATAGTGTTCTTGGCGTAAAAAAAGAAATTATTATTCAACGTTTATGGAAACAAACAAAACTAAAACACGAAGTAGATTTAGGTGAAAACGCTTTATTGAATGGTTTAATTTTTGAATTGAATGATCAACATAAGATTACTTCACTTCAACGATTGTATCGCGTGGTAAAATGGAGATAAATTATGGCAAAAATTGTAGATATTGTTGATAAACCCGATTTAGATAAAGCACGTTCGCGTGTTCGTCAAGAAATTCCTGTTGTTCGTGATGAAATCGTTGTTCCAGAACGTCTTAGGGAATATGCATTTGGACGTCGTTATTTTATTCGGACGTATGGTTGTCAAGCAAACGTCCGTGACGAAGAACATATGCGTGGATACCTTGAACTTGCAGGATTTACTTCCGTTCATGAAGAATCGTTAGCCGATCTCGTCATCATCAATACATGTGCGATTCGCGAAAATGCTGAAGATAAAGTGTTTGGGGAACTTGGGATGCTTAAAACGTTGAAAAGTTCCAAACCTGACATGATTATTGCGGTTGCAGGATGCATGGTTCAACAAACGCATATCGTCGACAAAATTACTCAAATCTACCGGCATGTTGATTTGATGTTTGGAACACACAATATTCATCATATTCTTGAATTGTTGGATGAAGTCTATGAAAAACGTGTTCGTATTGTCAATGTTCCTTCTAAATACGGCGAAATTATTGAAAACATGCCGACCAAACGTACCCATCGATATAAAGCATTTGTGAATATCATGTATGGTTGTGATAAGTTTTGTACGTATTGTATCGTTCCTTACACACGTGGAAAAGAACGTTCGCGTCATTTGCCCGATATCATCGCTGAATGTGAAAAACTTGTCAAAGATGGTTATCAAGAAATTACGCTTGTCGGGCAAAATGTAAACTCATATGGGAAAGATTTTAAAGATGGAACCGACTTCGCTCAATTATTAAAAGCTGTTGCAGAAACAGGCATTCCTCGACTCCGGTTTATGACATCCCATCCGTGGGACTTTACCGATGCGATGATTGAAACCATTGCCACCTACGATAATATTATGAAACATATTCATTTACCGTTCCAAGCAGGTGATGATATGGTTTTACGGCTTATGGCACGTCGTTACACAGTCGCTTCTTACACCGATTTAGTTCGACGCATGCGTGAAAAAATTCCTAATTTAACGTTAACAACAGATATTATTGTAGGTTTCCCTAACGAAACTGAAGAACAATTTCAAGGGACATTAAAACTCGTCAAAGAAATTGCCTTTGATGCATGCTACACCTTTATTTATTCCCCACGAAAAGGGACACCAGCATTTAAGATGATCGATAATGTCACCTTAGAAGAAAAACAACAACGGTTTTATCAACTAAAAGAAATTGTAGATACGATTGCAAAAAATCGTGCAGAAGTGATGGTAGGCGGTGTTTATCCTGTCCTTGTGGATGGGATTAGCAAACGAAAAGATGATATGTTATCCGCTTATACTGAAAATGCAAAACTCGTTCATTTTAAAGGGGACGTATCCTTAACTGGGAAAATAGTCCATGTTCGCATACAAGAATCCAATGTTTACACATTATTTGGGGAACTCGTGGATGACGGAGCTCGCGCGTAAAACTGCGGCACTCAAAGAAGCGTTATTATCCTTACCAGAAGTGAAAAGGTTTTTTTCTTTACGCGATCAAATAGCGGAGGATTCGTATTTGATGGCCCAGCAAGAACTTGCAAAAGACCATCAAAAAAAGATGATGAAAACCATTCATGAAGCGGACCTTTATCAACATCACAAGACGCAATATGAACATTATTTATCCTTATTTCAACAACACCCGCTCGTGCAAACCTATGAAGCCATTAAAGCAGAAATTAAACCCTTACTCGACCAACTCCAAACAATCCTTGAATAAGCTACTTAGGCAGTTTTTCATTGTGATAAAATAAGAACAACAATGAAATCTAAACACGCACCTTACACCCCGATGATGATGCAATATCTTGGGATTAAAGAAAAACATCCTGATACCTTAATCTTTTTTCGCTTGGGTGATTTTTATGAACTTTTTTTTCGTGATGCTGAAATTGCCTCTCGTGAATTAGGATTAGTCCTTACGGGAAAAAATGCGGGTAGTGAAGAACGCGTTCCGATGTGTGGTGTACCGCATCATGCTTCAAAAAACTACATCGCTCGACTCATTGAAAAAGGCTATCGAGTTGGGATTGTCGAACAATTAGAAGATCCTGCCTTAGCGAAAGGGTTAGTTCAACGCGATGTTACGCAAATTTATACCCCGGGTGCATTCATGGAACGGGATGAAGGCGATCATCAGTTTCTTGTAGCCATCGAAAAAAGGGATTATCGCTACACCTTTGCCTATGCCGATATCGTCACAGGGGATGTCTATTTAGATCATTGTCCTCTTGAAGATCACCACTGTTTGGCAATGATAAGAAAAATCAATGCTAAAGAAGTTATTGTTTCAAAAGAACTTGAAACCAAAGTCCGTTCCCTATTAGACAATTACCCGATATTAATTTCTGTACAAGAAGACATCCATGAATCAGGAGATGGGTCAATTGATCAAGATTTTTTACCTTGTTTTGAACGACTCTCAAGCTACTTACTTCAAACCCAAAAACGATCTCTATCGTTTTTAAAATCACCCAAACGATTGGCCTCACAAGTACGGATGCAGTTAGATGCGGATACGATTCAACATTTGGAACTTGTCCAATCATTAAAAAACCAGGATAAGTTTGGTACGCTCTTTTGGTTGCTTGATGAAACACAAACCGTGATGGGATCACGGTTGTTAAAACAATGGATTGTTCAACCTTCTTATGATGAGGAGGTCTTAAAAGCAAGATATGATTTTTTAGAACAACTTCTCGACCAACGCCTCATTTTTGAATCGTTACGTACTTCGCTTCATTCGCTATATGATATTCCGCGCATTCTCACCCGTATTCAATATCGAAATGCTAACGCGCGTGATTTATTAAGTTTACTGAAATCGTTTCAAAATTTACCGGCCATTAAAGATGCTTTATCCGCGTTTACCGGGGCTTTGGTGGACGATTTTAAAACTAAAATCCCCGATGTATCATCGACAGTAAACTTGCTTCAGCATGCTTTGTTAGAAGATGCCCCTGTTTCGATTAAAGAAGGTCATATGTTTAAAAAAGGATATGATGCCGCTTTAGACGAATGGATCGATTTAGCACAAGGTGGACGTTCACAACTTGCGGAGATGGAAAATCAAGAACGTCAACGCACAGGCATTAAAAATTTGAAAATTAGTTTTAATAAAGTTTTTGGCTATTACATTGAAGTTAGTAATGGTCAATTATCGCAAGTGTTACCCGAATTTGGTTATGAACGAAAACAAACCCTTACCAATGGTGAACGGTTTATGACGGCTGAATTAAAAGCGTTAGAATTAAAATTGTTGCACGCTCAAGATCAACGTATTAAACGTGAAGAATTGCTTTTTTTCGCATTACTCGATGACCTTATGCCGTCAATTCCCTCATGGCACGTGCTTTCAGAAATGTTAGCAGAGTGTGATGTTTTAGTAAGTTTTGCTTACACGAGCATGCAGTATCAATGGGTTCGTCCAACCTTGAATCAAAATCACCATCTTGAATTGGTAAAGTCACGTCATCCTGTTATTGAAAAAGTGATGAAAAAACAAACGTTTGTATCCAATGATTTACGATTAGATAACAAGCATCACACCGTGTTAATTACCGGACCAAATATGGGTGGCAAATCGACCTTCATGCGACAAGTTGCACTTATATCAATCATGGCTCAAATAGGTTGTTTTGTTCCATGTCAGCAAGCGAATATCCCCTTATTCGATCACATTTTTACACGAATGGGTGCCAGTGATGATTTAGTTGGGGGTCAATCCACTTTCATGATGGAAATGGCTCAAACCCAATTTGCCTTAGCCGAAGCAACCCAACATTCTTTGTTAATTTTCGATGAGATTGGTCGGGGGACATCCACATATGATGGCATGGCTCTCGCCCAAGCGATTATTGAATATGTTGAAACGAACATTCAATGTATTACGTTATTCTCAACGCATTATCATGAGTTAACCCAATTAGATTACCTGTTACCTAACCTTCTGAATCTTCATGCCTCTGTTGAAGAAAAAGATCAAACAATAACCTTTCTATACGAAATGAAACCTGGGTCCATGGAACGATCTTATGGGGTTCATGTGGCAACACTTGCAGGGTTACCCACCACTATCACCAAGCGGGCAAGTGAATTGTTACATCAATTTGAACAATCCCCTAAACGACAGGTAACTTTAGAAAGAACAAGTATTAAAGAACCCTCCATCATTGAAAAAGAGCTACGGGAACTAGATCCATTAACATTGTCTCCTTTAGCTGCTTTACAATACATTATTGAATTAAAGAAGAAGGTTAAGTAAGATGGGCATGATTCAAAAATTATCCAATCAATTAGCCAATATGATTGCTGCGGGAGAAGTCATTGAACGGCCAAGCAGTGTCGTCAAGGAACTTCTTGAAAATGCAATTGATGCTCAGGCAACGCGTATTGAAATTCACATTGAACAGGCGGGACGGACGCGCATTGAAGTTTCTGACAATGGACGTGGGATGGATCAAGACGATCTACGGTTATCGATTGAGCGTCATGCGACGAGTAAACTCATTACCGAAGAAAACTTATTTCGAATTCAAACGTTAGGATTTCGTGGCGAAGCACTCCCTTCGATTATGTCAGTCAGTTATTTGACGATTCAAACCTCCTCAGGGCAGCGGGGAGGGCATCAATTAACGAGTGAGGACCAAACGATCTCGATTCAACCTTTTGCTCGATCCCAAGGAACAACGGTTATCGTCAAAGATTTATTTTACAATACCCCTGCTCGCTTGAAATATTTAAAAAATGATGCGATTGAAACAAGTGCAATATTGGATGTCATTACCCGCGTTGCCTTTGCCCATCCTGAATTAGCCTTAGTCGTCCATCTTGATGGTAAGCGCGCATTCTTTACAGATGGTAGAAACCAACTACTCTCGACGATTACATCATGTTTGGGGCATCCTCTTGCCACTCATATGGTGCCATTTTCATTTCAAGACCCCGATGTTACCATTCAAGGATATCTTGGAAAACCTGATGTTGCGAAATCCCATCGTTATGGAATCTATCTCTCCGTCAATGGTCGTAGCGTCTACATGCCCAAAATTCAGCAAGCGATTATTGAAGCCTATAAGCCCTATCTCCCTCCCGTTCGTTTTCCTGTTGTCATCTTGCAATTAACCATTGATCCTGGGTTGCTTGATGTGAATGTCCATCCCGCTAAACGCGATATACGTTATTCAAAAGAAGACGCATTGAAAAAAGCGTTGCTTGAGGCAATCCCCAACACGTTATGTCAACAAAACCTTGCAACCGTACCTGTTTCCGTTTTTTCGGGAGAAAAAAGTGAATTATCAGTTGAAAAAAAAGGATTGTATGAACAAGAAGAAGAGATAGAACAACTACGTCTTGAATTTCAGGATTCTACTGAGCGTTCAATCCATCTTGAAATATTAGGTGTTTTGGATGCAACTTACATCTTATGTAAAGACAATCACGCTGGGTATTACGTCATCGATCAACATGCCGCTCATGAACGTGTTCATTACGAAGAACAACTTGCAAAAATAAAAACCTCTTCGTATGCGGTTGCCCCGCTTGTGCCTCTTTTAGTCGATCTTACACCTGCAGACAAACCCCGCATGAATGAAGCGTTGTTTTCCCTATTGGCAACCGTAGGAGTTCAACTGGAGTGGTTTGGGGATTTAACGTTAAAAGTGGTCACCCTTCCAACGTGGGCGTTATCCATCGGACAAACCTATGTCGAGGATTTACTCCAACAATGTTTTCATGAACCTTCCCTCAACGAAGATAAATTACGCTTATATTCGATTGCCTCAAAGGCATGCAAAATGTCGATAAAAGCTCATGATTATGTTGATACACAATCGTTAACTATCTTACTTGAACGATTACTCCAATGTCAGTTTCCATATGCTTGTCCACACGGACGTCCTACCATGATCCATTATTCACTTGCCCAATTAGAACGTTTGTTTAATCGGACAGGTTTTTAACATGATATATGTTATCGTTGGGCCGACTGCCAGTGGAAAAACAGAAGCAGCGTGTTGGTTAGCACGTCATTTAAAGGCA
>JAURLC010000009.1 GCA_030831415.1 Bacillota bacterium
TGGGCGTTACTCAATGTTGATTTGCTGACCTACGATTATGAGTCTAATGTGTATTTAGCAACCCTTGAACGATACGATCAACCCGGTGAATTTATTCCTTCGGTAACTTTTGATGAAAATGTTTTTTATTCGGAAAAATGGGGTTTGGGTGTCGAGGAAGGGCTTGATTTACTTGGGCAACCTTCCATTGTTATCGCCTATATCCACCCTGATTCTCCCTTTGTAACGTTAGTGAATAAATCCTCGGTAGGTCCATCAGAATTTCCTCTATTAAAGGAATATTTAATCTCAAAAATTTCTTATAATGATCGATCCACCTCACTTGCAAGACGCGGCGCACAACGACTTATTGAGGACTTAAATAGTTCTAATTCCATTTATGAATTAGAAGTAACGACCAAAGGTGGCGGTATACGAGGTTCGATTATTACGACGCTTTGGCTAATTGGATTAACCTTGGTCATTGCCCTTCCAGTTGGAATTGGTGCCGCTTTGTACTTAAATGAATACGCTAGAAACAATCAAGCAACACGTGTTATTCGTTCCTTGATCGAAGTCCTTACAGGGGTCCCATCAATTATTTTTGGTCTATTAGGTTTAGCCGTGTTTGTTCCTCTTGTTGTGGCCTTAACCGCGAACTCTGCTTCCCCTGCCACTGGAGGTAATTTAATTTCAGGAGCGATGACCTTAGCAGTTATTCTTCTACCTGTGATTATTCGTACAACCGAAGAAAGTCTACGGGTTGTTCCTAATGATTATCGATACGCTTCACTTGCTTTGGGGGCGAGTAAAACACAAACTACGTTTAAAGTGGTTGTCCCGAATGCGTTACCTGGTATTTTAGCCTCAACATTACTTGCAATAGGTCGCATTGTAGGTGAATCAGCTGCGTTAATTTTTGCGGTAGGGTCGATCATTCGTGATGAAATTACGTTAACAGACAAATCAACATCGCTTGCCGTCCATATATATTCCATGATGACCGATGAACCTGCCAATATTGCCTTATCTTCAACGATTGCTTTGATTATATTAATGATCGTGTTTGTGTTGAATTTACTTATTAAATTCATTAGCTATCGCTTTATGAAGGGTCGGTTAGGAACCCACGTATAATTATGGAAAAAACATTTATTGTTAACAGATTAAATCTTTATTATGGAAAAAACCATGCATTAAAGAATATCGATTTAGAAATTAACGCGAAGAGTGTAACGGCCCTCATTGGACCTTCTGGGTGTGGTAAGTCAACGTTTTTACGAACCTTGAATCGTATGAACGATTTAATACCCGATGTAACGATCACCGGATCCGTTCGTTTTGGTGAGCTTGATGTTTATGAAAAAAAAGCGGATGTCATTGATATACGTAAACGTGTTGGCATGGTATTTCAAAAACCGAATCCGTTTCCTATGTCGATTTACGACAACATTGCCTACGGTCCTCGTTGCCAACGCCGTTATGGGAAAGAAGAACTGGATGAACTCGTAGAAAAAGCATTGAAAGATGCTGCATTATGGGATGAAGTTAAGGATCGGTTGTTAAAATCAGCGCTTGAGCTTTCAGGTGGTCAACAACAGCGATTATGCATTGCTCGAGCGTTAGCGATGAATCCTGAAGTTTTACTTATGGATGAACCGACCTCTGCGCTTGATCCGATTGCAACCGCGAAAATTGAAGAACTTATTGTACAATTAAAGAAAAACTATACGATTGTGATCGTTACCCACTCGATGCAACAAGCGGCACGAATTTCGGATCAAACCGCTTTCTTCTTGCTTGGTGACTTAATTGAAGTAGGTGAAACCAAATCCTTCTTCTCCACTCCTAAAGATTCACGTTCAGAAAGTTATATCACCGGAAGATTCGGTTAGAAAAGAGGCATAAAGATGGTTACCTTAATTGAAAATCAAATCAAAGAAATTGAAAAAAATCTACAAGACATGATTCGTCTTGTTCTCAGCATGCATCAAGATGTTCAACAAGCATTGAAAACGATGGACAGTAAACGTGCTTTAGATGTCATAAAACGAGATGAACAAGTCAACAATCTCGATGAAATGATTAACGAGTCCGTTTTAAGCTTTTTAGCGACTCAAGCTCCGGTGGCGAAGGATTTACGGGCAACAATGGCGATGATTCGGGTTGCAAACGATGTTGAACGAATTGGAGATTACGCGAAAACAATCTCTGAATTCATCATCTTAGCCAAACCGATGTATCTTCCTTTTAAGGAATACATTGAAGACATGTACACGAACTTTATTAAAATGTTTGTAGCGGCTACAGAATTGTTTTTTGCACCCGTGTTGGAAAGAACCTTTGAAATTTCCAATCAAGATCAACTCATCGATGCCAAACTGAAACGCGCCTTTAATGACATCCCCAAAATCGCTAATAACGAGAACATTATGAGTGTTTTAGACACCTTTAATATTATTCGTACACTTGAACGTGCAGGGGATCATACCAAAAATGTATGTGAGGCTGTTATTTTTAAAATCAAAGGCAAGAAAATCGATTTAGGCTAAGGAAAATATCTCCGTTTTACGTTTTCTTGGCTTTTCTTTTTGTATCGCCAATCTTCCCTAATCGGTATAATAAAGTGGAATTGAGGAACATCGAATGCGTATTGGAATCTTAGGACCGATTGGATCTGGTAAATCAACGTTAGCCAAAATGCTCGCCGAACATTATCAGTACCCATTATTAGAAGAACCAGTTGAAAATAATCCGTACCTTCCGTATTTTTACGAAGATAAAGAAACCTTTGCCTTACTTTCACAAAATGCCTTTTATAGTGCTTTGTTTCTTTTGATGTGGAAAACAAAAGATTTACCGAATGTTATTTGTGATTCAACGCTTTATTCCAATTTAGTGTTTGCAGAAATGCTTCGCTTAGAAGGATTTATGACCGCAATGGAAGTAGCCTTAACATACGCGATTGCGGATGCACATTTAAAACGATTACCGGATTTAGATTTACAAGTAATTTTAGTTCGTCCTAAAGATGAACTTTTTGGATATGTTCGAAAACGGGGACGTACCATCGAAAAAGGTCAAGAGGACTATTTGAATTTTCATTATGATCATTACTATGATGTGCTCAAACGCATTTATAAAAACTATAAAGTCCCAGCAAAAAAAGTTTTATTTTTAGAATTAAAAGAACTCAATGATCCAAGAGAATTCGAACGTGTTCGCAAGGTTATTGAGCAAGCGCATAAAGCATCGCTAGCCGATTAATTTTTTTGTTTAAATTCGGCAACTAAGGCAGCAACTTTGGTTAACAAAAGGTCGGTAGCTTTTGGATTGAAAGCCCCTTCTGGAACGATGATATCGGCATGCGTTTTGGAAGGTTCTACGTATAAATCATGCATCGGTCGAACGGTTTGAATATATTGTTCGGTAACCGAATCAAAGGTACGACCACGATCTTCAATATCACGTTTGACACGACGTAAAACACGAATATCTGAGGGTGTATCTACAAAGATTTTAAAATCGATTAACTGAAGTAATTCTTTAATCGCAAAGACAAGAATTCCTTCTAAAATAATGACGGGAGCGGATGGGGTAACAATGGTTTCTTTTGCCCTTAAATGGTGAACATAATCATAGGTAGGTTGTTCAATCGCTTTTCCGTTTTTCAGTGCGGTTAAGTGGTGGACCATTAACGGAATGTCGAAGGCGTCAGGGTGATCATAATTAAGTTGAGCACGTTCTTCAAACGGTAAATCTTGTCGATCACGATAATAATTGTCAAACTTTAAAATAACAGAATTATTCGGTCCTGACTCACGGTGGAGAACATCACTTAAGGTCGTTTTACCTGAAGCCGTTCCTCCAGCAATTCCAATAATAATGCGTTCCATACTTTTCATAAGCATAAAGAAAAAGTCAAAGGAAGGCAACCAGGATTTATGTAAAGTTTGTTAACCGTTACGACCAGCAGGACGACGATTCGTGGGTTTTTGAACGTTCGGTTGTTGTGGACGGATAGAAGGGGATTGACCAGGTTGAAAAGGTGTTTTTTGACCTTTCATAGGTGGAATAAATGGTTTTGGCATCAACGTTTACCTCTACCTATTAGTTTACTCGAATTGTGCATTGGCGTGTAGTAGCATTGCATCAATGGCTGGCACCATCCCTTCGTAGGTTTCCGTTAGGGCAGTGGAAGGAACCGCTGTTGATTGAAGCGCGAGTTCGATAGCAGATAAAGAAGGTTCCAATCCTACGATCGAGGAATTTAAGGCTTGAATTAGAATCACACCAAATCCGCTGTGCTCTTGGTGAGACATGACTTCAAAGTGAGTAATTAAAGTTGCTGAAACACCGAGGCGAAAGCGAATACGAATCGATGCATGATTTCCTCGAACGGCGGCTTCGTAGCCAAGGTGAGTTCGAACACCCTTATCGATGACTTCTACAACCTCATTGATATCAAAGCTTTCTAGCTCACTCGGTAGTTCAACAGTCTGAATAGTTTGATCGCTCAGAGTAAAAAAATCATTCCAACTGGAAGGGTTCGTTTGGGATGTGCAACTTGCTAATAATAATAGGGTAGCGAGATAGAATCGTTTCTTCATAGAGAAAAAGAAGATGCATGGTTAACCATCGCTTCAATAGCAGGATACACTCCATCATACGTTTCGGTAATGTCATTTGTTGAGATATTACGCGTAATCAATACATTGATAGCAGCTTCAAACGTTGCAGGCTGTCCAACCAATCCCATGTTTAAAGCGTTGATAATTTTCATACCAAAATTTGTATGTTCACTGTGAGTTACAATGGTAATTCCTGCAAAAATGTCATCAACGATGCCGATACGGAAGCGAATTCGTCCACCATTGCCAAGAACATTGGCCTCATAAACAAGCCCATAAAAGGTCGCCTCAGGTTGTCGATAAATAGAGGCAACTTCGATAACATCGCTATCAGATAAATCAGTCGTTAACGGTTCTGTGATATCCGTGTAATCACTCGGTGTTACATCGAGCAACGTCGCCCATTTTTCTGCTAATGTATCCATCCTCATTGAAGATTCATTCTCGCTGGATGAAGGAAGGGTTTCACTCGTTGTTGTGGGAATAGAACTCAGCAATTCCGAAGCGGAAGAGGATGACATCGTGGTCCCACAAGCAGTGAGAACAATAAGTAATAAGACGTTAGGGATTAAAAAGTGTTTCATATTGTTTATTATATGGATGAGAGGATTGTGTGCATTCAATATGCTTTTAATATCAAATGAATAATGAGATCTTAACCAAAATCCAGGCGTATTATGAAGAAACCTATCCATCAGTCATGACATTTGATCATTGGATTCGACCGAATATTACCTACTTTTCTCCTGGGGAGGTCACCATTACATGGAAACCTAAGGATATTCATATCAATCGATATGGAGCGATACACGGTGGAGCATTGGCGGGTTTAGTCGATGTCGTGGGAGCAATTGCCACCTTGTCCCTTGGTAAACGGGTTGTAACCACGGATATGAATCTATCTTTTTTGAAAATGGGGACACTGGAGACAACGATAACCGCAAAAGCACATGTATTTCATCGAGGGCGATCGATTATGCGAACATCAGTTGAATTTTTTAACGATAACCATCAGCTCCTTGTTAAAGCCCAACTTAGTTTTTTTGTCTTGGGTGATCTATCATTGGAATAGAGGAAATTGAATTATGCGACAATTATTTGGCATTCATCATGTGACAGCAGTCACAAGCTCAGCACAAGACATTTATAAATTTTTTACGTTTATCTTGGGGATGCGCCTTGTGAAGAAAACGGTGAATCAAGATGATGTGAAGGCGTATCATTTATTTTTTGCAGACGATGGGGGTAATCCGGGAACAGATATGACCTTCTTTCACTTTTCTGGTGTAAGAAAAGCACGTCATGGTACCAATGAAATTTATCGAACGAGTTTTCGGGTTGCCGATGACGAATCGTTATCGTACTGGGAAAAACGATTGACCCATTACCAAATTAAGCATGAACCCATTAAAACCATATTGGGTCGGAAATTTCTCTTTTTTCAAGATTTTGATGAACAATTATACGCTTTAGTTTCCGATGAAAACGTTTCGGGTATTGCCTCTGGTGTTGGCTGGAAAAAAGGTCCAGTACCCGATGAATACGCAATTCTTGGTTTAGGGCCAATTTTCTTGCGAGTCAGTCATCTTGATATTATGCAAGATCGACTCGTCAATCATTTGGGTATGCGTTTTTTACGTAAGGAAGAAAATTTATCCTTATTTGAAATGGGAGAAGGAGGGAACGGTGGCGCCGTTATCGTCGACTTTCAACGCCTTATGCCCCAAGCACAACCTGGATTTGGCACGGTTCATCATGTTGCCTTCCGCATTCCAGACCAAGATACGCTACACGAATGGCGCATCTACTTTAATGAAAAGAAAATCGCTAATTCAGGCTATGTGAATCGCTTTTATTTTGAATCCTTATATTCTCGGGTTTACCCCAACATACTGTTTGAATTTGCAACTGATGGTCCTGGATTTATTGATGATGAAGAATCCTATGAACAACTCGGTGAAACGCTTGCCTTGCCTCCTCATTTACGTAACCGAAGAGAACTCATTGAACGTATGATTGTCCCATTAGATACACGAAGGGCTCATCTAAAACTTGAGAAAGAATATTTCCCTAACGTCGAAAAAAAACCATATCAAGCTTAAATTTTGGTGGATTGCTTGGTTGCAGTTACCGTTTCTTCTCTTATTTTCTTTGTCTTTTTGGTCTTCTTCACTATTCAGGTTAAGCTTTTATCCATTTAATGCAGAAACAACTGCAATGGTTCTAGAGGATAGTCTTTTATTTGAAGAGAAAGGTCAAACCATCATTCTTTCAACTATTCCTTCTTCCGCCATCGTGGAAGTTCACCTTCACATCAGTGGATTTGTCATCGTTGAAGAAGCAATTCATTCAACAACACCTGTCTTCACACTTGATGTGGGACAACACACTAAAACGATTCAAACCGTGAACGAAGTTGGATGGTATAACGCCTCCTTTTTCTTGGCAAAATCAACCGAAATAACGCTTATTTTCACAAATTTTGCTACACTAGAAACATCATCCTTGTCTTATGGGGTGATCATTGATCAAATGATTGTGTTAAAAAAAGGATTATGAATCATACTGGAACCGTACCGATAAAAACAGCAAGACTCCAGCTTCGTCCATTGGTTTTTCACGATGCAGACGTGATGTTTTCTACGTGGACTACCGACCCTGATGTTGTTCAGTATTTATCATGGAGACCGCACACATCGGTGGATGAAACCAAACGTATCATTAGTTATTGGGTGAGCAATTATCCCGATCCTAAATTTTATATCTGGGGCATTCAATTGCAAACTGGACGTTTAATTGGAACCATTTCTTTCCATTCGATTTCGGATGCTTTCTCTCGAGGAGAAGTGGGTTATGCTCTTGCCAAAGCCTATTGGGGAAAAGGGTATGCTAGTGAAGCGTTACAAGCGATTATTAATCATGGTTTTGGTGTGATTGGTTTTAATCGAATCGAAGCGCATCACTCCATTTCTAATCCTGCAAGTGGTAAAGTGATGGAGAAATGTGGAATGCAAAAAGAAGGTTTGTTGCGTGATTATTATCGTGCAAATGCAGGCCTTCAAGACGCTTATATTTACAGCATTTTAAAAAAAGATTGGGACCTTAGTCAAGGTCATTGGTAAGCCTATGTTTCATTGGAAACGCAACATAACTTTTTTTATCACGGGTCAAATGATTTCCTTTATTGGATCACTTCTGGTTCAATTCGCCATCTTTTGGCACATCAACCTTGAAACAAAGTCAGGGTTTATTTTATCAATTTCGATTGTTGCCTCATTTTTACCTCTCCTTATATTTTCTCCTTTTGCAGGTGTATGGGCAGACCGATTGCCTCGTAAGTTTCTGATGATTGCAGCCGATTTATCCATTGCACTTGTAACGTTAGTGGTCGCCATTTTATTTACCTTTGGTTCGGTGGAAATTTGGGTATTGATTTTGGTTACATTCTTACGAGGTATTGGCCAAGCGATCCATGGTCCAGCGATTGCTGCCTCGATTCCCTTGATGGTTCCGGAAAAATTACTGATGCGTATTCAAGGGATTAAATCCGGTATTGAATCCGCATTTAATGTTTTAGCACCCGTCATTGCTGCGATTTTGATCGCCAGTTTTGACCTTCGTTCTGTTTTTTATGTTGATTTTATTACGGCAATATTAGGTATTACAACCTTACTATTTTTCGTAACCATACCTCAACACGGACGAGAAGAAGATGTTAAAGAAAAAGGTGAAGGTTTGCGTGATTTCAAAGCGGGATTAGGTTATATCAAAACTCACCGATTTTTGATTCCTTTTTTTGTTTACTTATTTATTATTTTAGTGCTCGTTTCACCGGTGGCTTTTTTGTCTCCTTTACATGTCGTACGAGACTTCCAAGGGATTGGGACCGAATATTTTCGATTAACCGTTGTCGAAGTAGGGTTTTCTTCGGGTATGGTCATCGGTAGTGGAATTATCGCTTGGTGGGGTGGATTTAAAAATCGAATATTTATGGCAGGTCTTGCCATTTCGTTGATGGGGCTAGGAGTGTTCTCATTAGGGTTATGGACCAATTTTTATTTTTATGGCACTGCGATGTTGTTTCAAGGAATTGTATTGCCTTTTTACAACACTCCAACCAATGTGATGATTCAAGAACAAGTCGAAAAACAATACATGGGACGTGTCTTAAGTGTGATGACAATGATTAACTCGGTGGCAATGCCAATTGGGATTTTAATTTTTGGTCCACTTGCCGATCTCATCTCAATCGATAGTTTGATGATTGGTAGTGGCATTGCCATGATTGTCTTTGGAGCGCTTTATTGGTTGAATAAACCAATGATGCGTGCTGGCGTTAAGCGGTCTTCCGAGTCGATAAAAAACGTTTAAAGAATAACGGCGCACCAAGCGTCATCCAGATTACGATTAAAAAATAACGAACAAAATCGAGTAAATGATCGGTTAATATCGGATTTGTTTCTGCTTCAATGGAATATAAACCCATTTCGAAGATAGCTTTAAGTCCAACTCGAAGAGCAAGGGCGACGCCAATTCCTAGAACAAGGCGAAGCACGGAAAATAGCCACGTTGTTTTTTCTTGAAAATTTATCGACTTCATTTCAAAAGGTATCCCTATTTGAATCCCAACAATCGTTGCTAAGGCAACATAAATGTCCTTGTTATTCGATAGTAAGGCAAGGGGTATTAAAACTAGAATTGGGACCCAAGGCATCCAGGAAGGAATAATTTTCCCCATGAATCGTCGATTAATGAAAGTATAAAACGTATAAGCAATGGCACTTCCAAAAAAGACATCACTTAAATAATGCTCGCCTAAATAAAGGCGAGAAAGCATAA
>JAURLC010000010.1 GCA_030831415.1 Bacillota bacterium
CCGAAATCCAAATACCAATTGATCGAATTCAAGCCTGGAAAAATCAATTCCTAGATGAATAAACCAGCGACGTTATTGCTTACTCTTGTCAATGAGGATGATATTCCGTTCATTCAAGGTGTGTGCATTGGCGTGGATCGTGGTGCATGGTTTGCAGAAGAACATCGATTGCCGATGACACATGTATTTGGAGATTTTGATTCTATTACAAATAGGCAACAATCCCTATTAAGAGATAAATATTCAGATCACATGATCTTACTACCAACGCAAAAAGATGTATCCGATGCGGAGGCTGCCTTACGTTTTGCACTTGAACAAGGGTATCAACCGATTACCATCCTCGGTGGGATCGGTGGTCGAAGTGATCATTTTTACGCCTTGTTAAATCTACTTGTCCAAAACGCGGGTGTACCCATTTCGATGGTTCATCCCAAACAAATGATTCAAGCACTCATTCCAGGTGAATATGAAATTGCGCCAACCCATTCTTACTTTTCTATTTTTCCACAAGGTGAAGCGGTTATAACCATCGAAAATGCTCACTATTCTCTTCAAAAGAAAACCCTTCAAGCATATGATACGCTAGGGCTTTCTAATACGTGGAAAGATGGAAAAACGGTTAATTTAACGATTCATCAGGGGACGGTTTTGTTGTTTTTGACAAACGATTAAACCGCGCATAATACAGCCATGTCCAAACGGAGGTGGTTATTAGAATAAGGCGTTGGAATAACCCGCGAATATCTTGATTGTAAAAAATAAAGAAAACAGAGAAAACGATTGCAAGGATAAGGAAAATTGTGTGTTTATACCGTAATGACGTATCGGAAACAACGATGTGCGTCGCAAGAGATGTAATGGTAATAAAGTTGGAAACATACGCGATATAACGATGAATAATGACTACGGTTTCATTTGCCGGCATGGCATAGCCATCATATGAAGTTGGAAAAACCGCCAGTAAAATTAAGGTCACTCCATTAAGCAAGGTCAAAACCATTAACCACAATGGAAGTTTTTGTTGGCGAAAATAATAGAGTGAAAAGAGAATATACCCCAACCCTGCTCCAACAAATCCTGTAGAGAGTATCCAAGCATTCGGAGCAAATTGAGCGGCCATTTCACTCATGGTGTGAATGTAGAAAACATAACCTTCTGGTGCGAAAAAATGACTAATGAAGATGACGAATACCAAAAACGCGTTACTGAATCGTATCGCCCTCATTAACGTGGTTCTAACGTTGCAAGATGCTCTAGATCGACATCTTGTTCATAATCAACACCCGGTAGATAAAATCCATTGATTTGATAAAATTCATCGATGAATTGTTGGGTGCCCTCAAGCTGAAAGATTTTCTCGTTTTCATACGCATCGGAAAGCGTTTGAATTTCCTTTTGAATATCGGGTTGCATTTCATAATGATCGATACGAATTCTGCCTTGATCGTCAACTAATCGCTTGGAACCATAGACCATGTCGGCAAAAAGTCGGTGTTTGTGCTGGGTAATCGTTTCATGAACGCCATGTTTTTTCATCACTTCAAACATCGTAGAGACATAAAAAGGAATGCGAGGTATGAATACACTCGCTTTGGTAACAACTGCTTTTGAAACGGAAATTAGACCTTCTCCGTGGTGTGATTTTTTTAAATAGTCGTCGATGGATTTCCCGTGTTTCTCTAAATCATCTTTTGCACGACCAATAGTTCCTTCGCGGTAAATTTTGGCGTTATTTTTACTTCCGATATACGTGTAAGAAATGGCTTTTACCCCTTCATTGAGGACTTCTGCTTGAGACAATTGTTTTACCCAATCTTCCCAATCTTCTCCACCCATCACAAAAATAGTGTCTTGAATTTCTTGTTCGCTTGCTGCTCCAACAACGAGTTCTTTGATGGAACGTTCAGCAATATCGATAGTTTTTCCTTCAACGGGTTCACCGATTGCTTTTAAGGTAGAACGGACAAGCTCACCTGTTTGAGGGTGGCTTCGTGCACCTGCCGCTAACGAGTAAATGATTAAATCAATTTTGACATTTTTTTCTTTGAGATTTTCGATTACCTCTTGCTTCATCGATTGGGAAAAAGCATCTCCAACAAAATCTTTGTGGTACGTTCCAAGACGGTCCGCTTCTTGCTGAAAGAAAATATTGTTCCACCAACCTGCAGAACCGGTACGTTCACCTTTTGGTCGTGATTCAAACGACACATTCCATGTATTTGCCTTTGCATTAACCGCGAGAGTGATTCGACTTGAAAGTCCGTAGCCAGAAGAACCTCCAATAATGAGCACGTTTTTAGGTCCTTCAAAAGGAGAAAAGAAAGAAGCTTCTTTGAACAACGAATGAATATATGCTTGGCAGCCTAAAGGGTGACTATTTGTAAAAATATTGGAACGAATAGAAGGTTTAATTTGCATATACAAATCCTTTCCTTGAAGACGGAAGATTATTCATTTTCTTTTTCTTCAAGATCTAATTGCTTGTTTTCCTCATCAACGGCAGCTTCTGCAGCTAAAAACGCTTTTTTTAAGGCAGCAATATCAAATGGGGATAATTTTTTCATCCCTTGTTTGAGTAATCGTTCAGAAAAGGCTAAAGCGTTTTGAATGTGCGCGCGACCTTTGGCTGTAAGTTCTAAATAAAAAATACGATTATCATCTAAATTGAGTTGCTTCAATAAATACCCTTTACGAATGAGGGATTTTACTGAAACGGAGACAACGGGTGTCGATACTTGTAAATAGGCAGCGATATTCGAAAGGGTGTTATTTTTAGATTCCTTTAACCGATCGACTAAATTGATAAGCATCATTTCACGAATCGTAACTTGATTTTTAGAACGAATACGTAAGGAGCGCTCCATTAATAAATAAGACTGAAAATAAAATTTTAGAAATACATCGTTAAATTGATTTTTGAAGATTTTGAACATTTGGTTAATCTACTTGGAATTATTTTAGCAAATTTGATAAGGTTATAAATATGAAATATAAATTTTTATTTGCGACCTTGTTCGCTAGTTTATTAGTGACTTCGTGTGATATCGTTTCTCCTTCTCAAGGGAACACATCATCCCAAACAATCGAAGAGTATGATCACGAACTAAAATATCGAACGTACTACCAAATACTTGTCTATTCTTTTGCCGACAGTAATGGGGATGGTATTGGGGATTTTAAAGGTATTGCGGATAAAGCACCCTACTTAAAAGAATTAGGTGTGGAAGGGTTATATTTATCCCCCATTCATCCTGCCAATGCGTATCACGGTTATGACGTAACAGACTATTATGGCGTTCGCTCAATTTATGAAGTTGATGGTTATACCTTTGAACAACTTGTCGAGGATATGAAAGCTTTCGATATTGTTATTCTCATTGATTTAGTCGTCAACCATTCCAGTGTGAATCATCTTTGGTTTTATGAAGCCCAAGATGCATACAGTCGAGATGAGGAAAATAAATACATTACGTGGTACAACTTTTCCAAGACCCAAGATACCAAACATCCATGGGGATCAACAAGTCGTTATTATGAAGGCATCTTTTCATCGAGTATGCCAGACTTCAATTTTGATAATCCCGAAGTCCGAGAAGAGTTTATCAAGATTGGGAAATTTTGGATGGAAAAAGGGATCGCTGGATTTCGTTTAGATGCCGCCATGCATATCTTTACCGATTATTCAGGTGGCGATAAGTGGAATGGTGACATACTTTCCAAGAATGCTGAATTTTGGACAGAATTCCAATCCGCGATTGCAGAAGACTATCCTAATTTTTATATGGTGGGAGAAGTTTGGACGGCACAACCAAAATTAGAAAGTTATTATTCGACAAATATTGATTCTTTGTTTAATTTTGATCATGTGACGCGCGCTCAAGGACAATTGTTTGGTACGGCTTCATTAGCGGTGGGCTTTGATACTCACCAACGCAATATTCGTTTACGCCAAGAAGATGCAATTGAAGCAAATTTTTTAAGTAATCATGACAAACCACGATTATCGACATCGTTATCCAATCAAAGTATTCTTAAAATGCTCGGAACGATGACAATTCTTGCTCCTGGAAATTCGTTTATTTATTATGGTGAAGAAGTAGGATTACGAGCAGTTGGGAGTTCATCTATCGCCGACCGAGTCTATCGAACCCCTATGCCTTGGAGTGATGCCTACCTAACGGATTCTGCCCGATATGGGAATGGAGCCAATTTAACCTCTACCACGGTTTCTAGTCTTTCTCCGCAAGCACAACTTGCCGATCCAACATCCTTATTCATTTATTATCAACAAGCGATTCGTATGAAACGCGAACATTTCGAGTTACGAGCAGGAACCGTTGGCGTCGTAAATTCCTTTAGTCCAGTAGTTTCGGTGCATACGATGACGTATGAAGGGGTAACCAAGATGGTGATTCATAACGGCAGCTCAAGTAGTTATACGTTTAATTCACCCATTAATATTGGGGATATTATCGATGGTATCAGTGTTTCGTGGGCGACGGCCACTCGAAATGGTAACACCCTCAATGTTCCACCTTATTCAAGCACGATAGTCGCAATACCGTAAACTCCTCTTTATACTTGATTCAGAGGTAATTTACATGCAAGAACTCCTTTTATATTCACGCTTTTTAACGCTAAATCCAGAACAAATTGAACAATTAAAATCATTAAACGTTTCCGTTTC
>JAURLC010000002.1 GCA_030831415.1 Bacillota bacterium
CCAATCAGTTACGCACAAACTGCCATTCCTTCGTTATTTGCGTATGCCGGTCAAGATGAACTTATCCCAACGAGTAACCTTCCTCGCTTACTTGACCAATTGGATATCCATGCTGTCCCTTATGAAGCACTTTATTTCCCCAATAGTGGTCACGGTTTAAACGGTGATCCTGATTTGCTTGCGCTTCTCAACCAACAAATCTTACAATCTCTCTCCTTATCACTTGCTTAGGTTGTTATAATGACTTTATGAAAAAAATAATTTATCTCCCTTTTTTAGCGTTAATCATCACTTCGTGTGATGTCGCTTTTTCTTCTTCACTTATATCCAGTGAAGAACCCTCTCATTCACCATCAAGTGAAAGTACCTCCTCAACCAGTGAGCCATCTTCGGTCACTTCAAGTGAAGAAACGAATCTTCCAGTTGACTATGAACTCGTGTGGAACGATGAATTTGACTATACTGGCCTCCCGGATTCTTCGAAATGGGGATATGACGTCGGTGGGGGAGGTTGGGGAAATAACGAACTTCAATATTACACCCAAGCGGATTTAGACAATGCTTCTGTGGCCAACGGTGAACTCACCATAACCGCACGACGCGAAACCTTTGAAAATCGACAATATACATCCGCACGGCTTGTCACGCGTGACAAAGGTGATTTCTTATATGGTCGTATGGTAGCAAGAGCCAAACTCCCCTCAGGACGAGGTACATGGCCAGCGATTTGGATGTTACCTACTGAATGGGCGTACGGTGGATGGCCCACCAGTGGTGAAATCGATATTATGGAACACGTAGGGTATGATCCTAACGTCATTCATGCAACCATTCATACGGATACCTACAATCATTCTAAAGGGACACAAGTCGGAGAATCGATCACTTCAAATGATGTATTTAATACGTTCCATACTTATGCAATCGAATGGGAACCTGGTGTCATTCGTGCCTATATGAATGACGTTCAATATGCGACCTTTGAATTTGATATCAACGATGTCGTGGATGGTCCAACGCATTTAGCGTGGCCTTTTGACCGTGATTTTCACTTTATTTTCAATATTGCCATCGGTGGAAATTGGGGGGGTGTTCAAGGGGTGGATGATTCGATTTTCCCTACTTCGATGGTCGTTGATTATGTTCGTGTGTATCAAATACCTTACGGAAGAAATGATACGATTGCCCCTGGCCGTATTTACAATCCTCGCGTATTAAAAACAACCGGTAATTCCTTAGCCGTTGCATGGAATCCCGTCTCGGATAACCGTTTAGTAAGGAACTATATTGTCCGCGTGAATGGACTTGTTGCAGGCGCTCCTTCAGTACCTGCTTTTTATCTTGATAATTTAACCCCTGAAACGACCTATCAAATTCAAATTGAAGCTGTTGATTTTAATCAAAATATATCTTTGCCTGTTATGTTAGAAGCAACAACCGCTGGATATCCTACCATTAATGAACGGATTGAGGCAGAAGACTACATTGCACAAGAAGGGGTTCAATTCGAATCCACGACTGATTCCGGTGGCGGATTTAACGCAGGATGGTTAAATGTTGGTGACTATTTAGAATATCAAATCAATGTACCTGCTGCAGGTAATTATCGCCTCATATTACGCGTTGCAAGTAAAGATACTAGTGGTCAATTAGCCTTATTAAGTAATAATGTGGGAAAAACTACCGTTGATTTACCCATCACAGGGGATTGGCAAACATGGCAATCCGTGACAAGTTCTACGTTTTCACTAAATGAAGGAGTGCAAACGTTGCAACTCCGCGTTAATCGTGAAGGCTTTAATTTAAATTATTTTGAAATTCAATCAATTTAAAGAATAAATAGACTATCAACGAACCTTTAATGAGTTGATAAAAGAAATATTCATACAGAGTTTGATTCTTTAATTTTATCGTTGCCAAACCAAATTCTTTTAATACAACTCTTTTTGTAATCAAAAGGTTATTTATAATATCTTCATTTTTTTAATACTTGTGTCTCTTAATTACAACTTTTTTCTAAATTTCAGAAAAAGTAGATGAATTGATTTGACGAACTATACCCCTTAGGGTATATTAACGCTATGAAATGTGATCAAGAACTATTAAATCGTGTCAGACGATTAGAAGGTCAACTAACAGGTATACGCAAGATGATGGAAACATCGAATGCATGCCAAGATTTAGTCATTCAATTAAAAGCAGTACGGGCTAATATTGATAAAACTATTTCGATTCTTACAACTAAAAATCTTCAACAAGTCATGGAAGTCCATCCTGAAGATCCTGAAAAATTTCAAGACGCACTTGATTTAATTGTAAAAAGTAGGTAATTATGTTCGAATTTAATTTACAAACCAAACCTATTCCGGCCATTTTTGAACAAGAAATCGTATGGGATCTTCTCATTATTGGAGGAGGCCCTGCCGGTCTCAATGCAGGACTGTATGCCCAACGTAAAGGTCTTAAAGTCGGTGTTCTTACCAAAGAAATTGGTGGTCAACTTCATAACACGTCGACCGTTGATAACTATTTAGGGATTCCAATGCTTGAAGGCAAAGACATGAGTGATGTGTTTTTACATCATGTCGAACAACTCGAGGTTCCCATTCACCCTGATGCCCGCGTGATTCATTTTGAAAAACAAGGCCCTTTATTTTTTCTTAGTTTGGAAAATGGGACCGTATTAAAAAGTAAGACTGTGTTACTTTCGACGGGTGGTAAACCACGTCAACTAAACATTCCTGGAGAAAATGAAGACGCCAACAAAGGTGTTTCCTATTGCACTACTTGCGATGCTCCCTTCTTTAAAGATAAGCATGTGATTGTCGCAGGAGGTGGTAACTCTGCCGCTGAATCCGTGATTGATTTAGCAGCCTGGGCCTCTCATATTACCGTTGTGCATCGTTCCCAGTGGCGCGCAGATAAAGTGATTTTAGATAAATTCAAGGATATCCCAAATTTAACGATTCATTTAGAAACCCAATTACTCGAAGTGCAAGGGGAAAACGGCCTCATGACGGGAGTTCTTGTCGAAAATAAAACCACCAAAGAAAAACGTACCATTGCTGCCGATGGTTTATTTATCGAAATCGGCGTGATTCCTAACTCATCCTTAATTAAAGATATTGTCAACGTGAACGAACGGGAAGAAATAATCGTCGATGACATGATGATGACCAGTCTTCCAGGATTATTCGCCGCAGGGGATGTAACCAATCAACCCTTTAAACAAATTGTCATCGCTGTAGCTGATGGTGCAAAAGCCGCGCTTGCAGTGCAACAATATCTTATCCATCATACCTAAAGGAGGTTATTTATGGAA
>JAURLC010000011.1 GCA_030831415.1 Bacillota bacterium
AAACAAACCATTCAACAAGATTTACCCGAAGGATTTCAAACGGCCACGTTTCAACTTCAACACGGCCAAGTTGATTTAGTCGTTCATCGCTCTAAATTAAAAGAAACCTTAACCCAATTACTTCGTTTACATCAAAAAAAGGACGTAACCCATGGATAATCAAGTAGAAGAAAAAGTATGGCAACGCGTCCGACTTGCCCGTCACCCCAAACGCCCTACTGCCAGCAAAGTCATCCAAGACTTGTTTCCTGATTTTTTAGAATTACACGGGGATCGTCAATTTGGAGATGATGCCTCTATCGTGGCAGGATTAGCGACCTTTCACGGTCAACCCGTTACGGTAATCGCTCAAGAAAAAGGGACGAACACCGATGAAAAAATTAAACGTAATTTTGGAATGCCCCATCCTGAAGGTTATCGAAAAGCGTTACGTTTTATGAAACAAGCCGCCAAATTTCATCGTCCCATCATTTGCCTTATTGACACCCCGGGAGCATATCCTGGCATTGGAGCAGAAGAACGCGGTCAAGCACAAGCGATTGCGTATAACTTATTTGAAATGATCGATTTACCAACCCCAATTGTTGGGGTTGTGTTGTCTGAAGGTGGAAGTGGGGGTGCACTCGCCATTGGTGTCGGTGATGCGTTGTTTATGTTAGAAAACGCGATCTATTCGATTATTTCCCCTGAAGGATTTGCCTCGATTTTGTTCAAAGATTCTACCCAAGCGAAAAAAGCTGCATCGTTAATGAAATTAACCGCGGATGATTTGTTATCCTATAAAATCATTGATGGTATTATTCCAGAAGCAGAACTTGGTTTCCAAGAAGATATTCCTCTTACCATGAAAGCGCTTGATAAAACGTTACACAAAACGATCACATCCTTACAAAAAAAATCCATAGATACACTACTTAAACAACGTTATCATCGCTTTCGTTCCTATGGACCCTATACGGAGAAAACGCAATGAGAAAAATCCCCTTAACGTTAGATATTATTAGTACCGGTAAATATATTCCTTCGGGAACGATTACCAATGAAGATCTTGAAAAACTAGTTGATACGAGTGATGAGTGGATTGTCTCCCATACTGGTATCAAAACGCGTCATAAAGCCATTGGAGAAAATACGTCTGATTTAGCGTATAAAGCTGCAGTTAATGCTATTGAAAAAGGCAAGGTCGATAAAGAAACGATCGATGCGATTATTGTGGCGACGATTACCGCTGATTTTGCCTCTCCTTCCATGGCGGCTATCGTTCAAGCTCGCTTAGGATTGAACCATCGCGATATTACATGTTTTGATGTGAATGCAGCATGTACAGGCTTTGTATATGCCCTTCAAATGGCTACAGCCTTACTCAACACAGGACCTTATCGACATATTTTAGTCATTGGAGCAGAAGTGTTAACGAAAATCTTAGACTATACCGATCGCAACACGTGCATTCTTTTTGGGGATGGTGCCGGTGCGATGATTGTCCGTCAAGGAAAAGAACATCAACACGCTTATTTTTATACCGCCTCAGAAGGGGATGTGGAAGATGTGCTTTCTGTAAAAGAAATATTACGCATGCAAGGACGCCGCGTATTTAAATTTGCCATTAACGCAGTTGAAAAATCGATTAATCGTTTACTTGAGTTGGATGGTTCTCGCTTAGATCAAATCACCAAAATCATTCCTCATCAAGCCAACTATCGCATTATCGATGGTGTCGCGGAATTAAAAAAAATCCCGTTAAATAAATTTTTCTTAAACTTAGAACAGTACGGCAATACCTCTGCAGCTTCCATTCCTATTGCACTCGATGAATATTTACAAGAACGGTCGCTTCATTCAGGTGATAAATTGATGATGATAGGCTTTGGCGCAGGATTAACGTGGGGTGGGGTGGTGTTTACCCAATGAAACCGTACGCGCTACTTTTTGCAGGTCAAGGGGCTCAAACACCGGGAATGGGGTTATCTGTTCTCACTGAATCGCCTTCCTTACAAGCGTATTTTGATCAGTTACAAGCTGCAGTTCCGTTTTCCTTGACAGAAGTTTTAAAAGGCGATGATGGTCGGTTAAACCAAACGCGTTATACCCAACCAAGTTTAGCAGTTACCTCTTTGTTACTCTATCAACAACTTAAGCCATTTCTCCCTAAACAAGCTTCAGCGATTGCAGGCTTTTCATTAGGGGAAATCACTGCATTAGTTGCTTCAGGTATCCTGGATACATCGAGCATGCTTTCCTTGTTAAATGTGCGAGCCGAAGCGATGGAACAAGCCAGTCTTGCTCAACCAGGAAAAATGGCAGCCTTCATCGGGGCTAGTGATGAACAACTTGGGCAATTACTTGCATCCGTTCAAGAAGAAGGTGTACTCGAAATCGTTAATTATAACTGTCCTGGGCAACGTGTCCTTTCCGGTAAGGTTGAAGCGATTGATAAGGCGGTCAGTTTAGCGAGTCAATTTGGTGCTCGTCGTGCCATTCCTTTAGCGGTATCGGGGGCGTTTCATAGTTCCCTCATGCAAGCGGCGCAATTCCCTCTTGCATCCATCTTAAAAACGTTAACGATTCACGAACCCTCTATCCCTCATTATTTTAATAAAACAGGTCAGATTGGCCATCAAGAAACCATCACGGATTTACTTATTGAACAAGTTGCCTCTCCGGTCTTATTTGAAACCACACTTCTCAATATGGCCAATGCTGGCATTCTAACCTTTATTGAAATCGGTCCAGGATCGGTCTTAACGGGTTTTGTGAAAAAAACACTCCCTGATGCTCAAGTAATTAGTTATAACGGTATCAAGGATTGTGATGCGGTAAAGGAGTTATGGAAATGAGTCAACCACAAAAAGTCGCCTTAGTGACAGGAGGAGCAACCGGGATCGGTCTTGCGATTTCTCAACAATTATTAAACGATGGATATATCGTCGTAGTGAATTATCAAGCGAGTCAAGCGGCGGCCGATGCATTCGTTGAAGGAGCAAAAGCGAAACAACAACTTGCCTTAGCGATTCAAGCGAATATCGGGGTTTCTTCCGATGTTATCCGTGTAATGGACACCATTGTATCGACGTTTGGACGGTTAGATGTCATTGTCAACAATGCAGGGATTACTGAGGATGGTTTAATGCTTCGCATGAATGAAGAACAATTTGATCGTGTCATTCAAACAAATTTAAAAGGGGTTTGGCTTGTATGCAAATATGGTTTAAAACCACTGATGCAAGCAGGAAACGGACGCATTATTAACATTGCTTCGGTTGCAGGTTTAATGGGAAATTTTGGTCAATCGAACTACGCTGCTGCAAAAGCTGGCGTCATTGGACTCACGAAAACACTCGCACGAGAAATGGCTTCTCGTCAACTTACTGTGAATGTTGTCGCCCCAGGGTTTATTGAAACAAGAATGACAGACAAGTTGTCCGAACAAGTCAAAACGTCCGCCTTGAATATGATTCCATTAAAACGTTTTGGACAACCCGAGGATATCGCTCATATGGTTAGTTTTTTAGCCTCACCTAAGGCACAATATATAACAGGTCAAACCTTCGTCGTCGACGGTGGAATGACGATGTATTAAGGAGAACACTTATGAAAAAGCGTGTTGTCATCACAGGATTAGGAGCGGTCACCCCGATTGGAAACGATGTCCCATCTATGTGGAAAGGGATGATGGATGGTGTCAATGGTATCGGTAAAATAACCCGCTACGATGCCTCTTCCCAAAAAGTTCAAATTGCAGCAGAAGTCAAAGACCTTGATCCAAGTCAATATTTAGATGAACGAACAGCAAGTAAGCTTGATCGCGTTATTGTTCTTGGCATCGTGGCAGCATCCGAAGCGTATGGTGATGCTAACTTAACCCCTGAATCCGTTGATCCGTATCGATTTGGTACTTTTGTA
Organism: Bacillota bacterium; assembly: GCA_030831415.1. Classification (GTDB taxonomy): domain Bacteria; phylum Bacillota_I; class Bacilli_A; order RFN20; family CAG-826; genus UBA970. The sequence goes on from JAURLC010000011.1 coordinate 3,904, forward strand.
ACCTCGGGAATTGGTGGATTGAACTCGATTTGGAATGAATCTCAAGTTGCGATGAATCGAGGAACCGATCGCATTTCCCCTCATTTTATTACCAACGCAATTATTAATTTAGTCGGTGGAAACATTTCCATGCGATTTAAAGCAAAAGGACCTAATCTTCCTATTGTTACCGCATGTTCTGCAAGTACGAATTCGATTGGAGAAGCGTTCCGTTACATACGGGATGGTTATTTAGATGTTGCCTTTGCTGGTGGTTCAGAATCCTCGATCAATGAACTCGGTATTGGTGGCTTTGCGGTGATGCGAGCACTCAATAGTGGTAATGACCCCATGTTGGCCTCGATGCCCTTTGATAAAAAACGCTCTGGATTTGTGATGGGAGAAGGCGCAGGGGTTCTCATTTTAGAAGAATACGACCATGCCATCGCTCGTGGTGCACGAATTTATGCAGAAGTCGTTGGTTATGGATCCACGTCTGATGCTTTTCATGTCACCGCTCCCGATGAAACGGCCGAAGGGATTACCCGATGTATGCAACTTGCCTTAGCAGACGCAGGCATTGCTCCAGAAGCCATTGATTACATTAATGCTCACGGAACATCAACTCCCCTTAACGATAAAATCGAAACCTTAGGCATAAAGAAAACCTTTGGACAACATGCCTATGAGCTCAATGTGTCTTCAACTAAAGGAATGACAGGGCATATGTTAGGGGCCACGGGTGCAGTAGAATCCATCGCGTGTGTGTTAGCTTTAGTTCATCAAACCGTGCCGCCTACGATTACTACCACTGAACCATCGGATGAATGTGATTTAAATTACACGCTTGGCCAACCTTTTAAACGTAAGGTTGATTACACCCTTAATATTAATTTAGGATTTGGTGGACAAAACGCTGCCTTGATTTTTAAGAAAGTTTAAGCATATGTTGATGAATCTTGATCAAATAAAAGCAATTATTCCTCATCGAGAACCTTTTATTCTCATTGACCGTATTACGGTCAATGAAAGTCTTGTCCAAACCATTGCCCAAAAAGATGTTAAAGACGATGAATTCTGGGTCCCAGGTCACTTTCCAGGACAACCGGTTATGCCGGGGGTCTTAATGGTGGAAGCGATGGCACAAACCGGTGCCGTTAACATTTTAACGTTACCGCAATATGAAGGTAAAATTGGGTATTTTTCTAGTATTCAAGAAGTTAAATTTAAACGAAAAGTTGTCCCAGGGGATACGTTAACAATTAAAGCGACTTATTTATCTCAACGCGCCGCCTTTTTCTTTTTTGAAGGAGAAGCGTTTGTAAACGATCAAATCGTTTGCGTCGCCAAATTTTCGGTTGCGGTTGCTTCTTGATGAACATTATTTGTTTTGATTCGATTGATTCGACGAATACGTATGCAAAACACCATCTTGCAACCTTAGCATCTGGAACGATTATTCGCGCTCGATATCAAACCCAGGGTCGAGGCCAATATACGCGAACATGGCAATCTTCGCCTAATGAGAATCTATTATTCACATTCGTATTACAAGCTCCATTACCAACCGATTCCATTGAAACCATTGAGCGAATAATGGTGCAAACGCTTCGTCAATTTTTACAATCCAAAGGAGTTTCCTCCGTCCATAAATTACCCAATGATATTTATGTAAATGGTAAAAAAATTGCGGGTATGTTGCTTGAAACGATTCGTGAAGGAAATACCGTCAATTCCATTGTTGTGGGAGTAGGATTCAACATTAACCAAACGACATTTACCGCGCTTCCCAATGCCACGTCTCTTTCCCTTGTCATGAATCAAACGTTTGACATCGATGCAATGGCTGATGAATTTTTCACCTTACTTTTACAAAACGTTCACCCTCACTTCGTGTTAAAATAATCAAGAAATAAAGGAGATTTTTATGCAAGTTGGAATTATTGGTTTAGGTCGTATGGGAGAAAATATGTCGCGTCGTTTACTCGCCAATGGATTTACCACCATCGGGTATCGTACTTCCCTTGATAAAGCAAAAGAACAAGCACAAAAAGGATACATTACCCAAGCTGCAATGAATCTTCAAGAACTCGTATCCTTAACCAAAAAAGATGGACAACGCGGTGTTTTCCTACTCGTTATTCCTGCCCAAACCGTAGAAACTACACTGGATGAACTCCTTCCACTTTGCCAACCGGGTGACATCATTATTGATCATGGAAACAGTAACTTTAAAGATACAGTTCGTCGTCATCAACGGTTAAAAGATGTAAATCTCCATTATTTAGACTGTGGAACCTCTGGAGGTGTTTATGGATTAAATCGTGGATATTGCTTGATGGTAGGAGGCGATCAAGAACCTGTTGCCTACTGCGCTTCAATTTTTGAAACCTTATCCCCCGATACCGAAGCAGCAGCTCGATTACTTCCCGATCGTCCTTTAACTCCTGCTGAACATGGCTGGTTGCATTGCGGTCCAAGTGGGGCAGGTCACTTTGTGAAAATGGTCCACAATGGCATCGAATACGGTATCATGCAAGCGTATGCCGAAGGCTTAAATATACTTTCTCAAGCAAATTTAGGTTCTTCCTATTTAAATAAAGGAGATGCAGAAGTGGCTCCTATGGCGGATCCTGAACATTATCAATATCAACTCAACATTCCAGAAATTACCGAATTATGGCGACGTGGCTCCGTTATTGGGAGTTGGTTGCTCGATTTAACAGCTGAAGTCTTAAAAGAAAATCCAACCTTAGAAGGCTATCAAAGTGGCGTATCAGATTCAGGAGAAGGTCGTTGGACGGTTCATGCCGCTGTCGATTTAGGTGTTCCTGCCCCCGTTTTATCCACGGCTTTATTTACACGCTTTGAAAGCCGAAATCAAGGTGAGTATGCACTACGTGTTTTAAATGGTATGCGCTTTATGTTTGGAGGACATCATGTCCGAAAATAACGCGCTTGTTATTTTTGGTTCGACGGGTGATCTCACATACAATAAACTTCTACCTTCGATTGCTCGACTTAACGAAGCACATCCTCAGTTATTAACGACCGTTTTTTTGGTTGGCCGTCAAGTCAGTCATTTAGAGGCCTATCTTGAGCTTGCTCAAGAAAAAGGACTTGATATTACAACGATTGCTTCGTTAATTCCTAAATTACGGTATGTGAACATGCAAGCAGGAGAAGCTTCCGCTTATCCTGCCTTAGAACCATTGCTGTCGTCCTTCACAGGACGCTTTTTTTATGTTGCAATGCCGCCATCCATTTATTGGGTCATTGCGGATAGTCTAGTTCAATCGAAATGTTTACTGCCTCACCATGCAAATCATCGTATCGCATTTGAAAAACCCTTTGGTGAAAACGCTGCAGCAGCAAACGTTTTGGTTCATTTGATGCAATCTTTATTAGATGAAAACCAACTTTATCGCGTCGACCATTACTTAGCCAAACCGATGATTCAAGCGCTTGTACCCTTACGAAAATCGTTAGCATCGTTTGCTTCTTTATTTCAAGCCCCCTTCTTACAATCGGTGACGGTTCAAGCCTATGAAACCTTAGGTGTTTTATCCCGTGGAAAGTTTTATGAGGCGACGGGAGCGATGAATGATATGATCCAAAGCCATTTATTATTTACGCTTACCCAAGCCTGTGCCCCGTTACCAACCCACGAATCCTCCCTCGACACAACAGACTTTTTAAATAAACTTATCCCTCAACCTTCTGGGATGAAACTAGGACAATACGTCGGGTATCGGCAAGAAGTCCATGTCGATCCTGAATCCTTTGTTGAAACGTTTGCTGCCTTACCGTTCACTCATCAATCTCCTCGATATCAACAGGTTGATTTTTGGATTGCAACGGGTAAAAAATGTTCACAAAAACGTACGGATATTATCTTTTCATTTGCCGACAATGCAAAGTTCCGCATTAAAATCGCACCCGATATTGGTGTGACGTACAATGACGCTTTTTTTGCAACGTGTTCATCCCAACAAAAAGAAGACCTAAAAGCGTTGGTCCATCAATCATGGAAACAAGCAGAAGCGTATGAAACGATTTTTTATGATTTTATCACCGGGGATCATCGTTTATTTCCTTCTTCGAATGATATATTAGCCTCATGGGCCCTAATGGAACCCTTCCATCAACAAAAACGAATCCCGCTTCCTTATGAACATGAAGACGATATTTGGCAAGGAGTTTCTTTATGAAAAAACGATACGATGTTACGATGAAAATTGAACCTTCTATGCAAGTGTACAAAAACAAACCTGAAAAAAAACCTATCTTTTCGGTTGAAAATGGTCTTCATGTTGGAAAAAGCTATGAAACAAGCTTAACGATGAATTTGCATACGGGGACACACATGGATTTCCCCTTACACATGCGACTCAATGGGATGACTTCGACTGGATTTGATCCTTCCACGTTGCTTCGAGACGTCAAAGTGATTGAAATAGTAAATACACCCAAGATTACACGTTCTCATCTTGAAACGTTTGATCTCCAACCCCATGATTTTATCCTCATTAAAACTGATAATTCTTTTGAGGATACCTTCAATTTTTCCTTTACGTTCTTGGATGAATCTGCGGCCCACTACTTAGTCGAAAAATCGATCGATGGTGTGGGGTTCGATGGTCTAGGGATTGAGCGTGACCAACCAACCCATCCTACTCATCATGCATTAATGCATGCATCGATTTGGATTATCGAAGGCTTACGCCTTGCAGACGTTCCACCTGGAACATATACGATGATTGCCTTACCTTTATCCATTCCCAATATGGATGCCTTACCCTTACGTGTTTTGCTTGAGGAGAAAGCATGAGCCAAAAGCCTAGTTTTTTACTCATGGGAACTCCTGAACTCGCCAAAGATGTCTTTGAGGCGATTATCGAGGCAGGTTATTTGGTCAAAGGTATTGTGTGTCAACCTGATAAACCCATGGGAAGACATCATCAACTTGAAAAACCACCGACCAAAATCCTCGCTGAACGTTATGGTATACCCGTCTTTCAACCGAGTAAAATTCGTCTTGATCCTGGACCCTTACTTGACGTAGAAGTCGATTATATTTTGACCTTAGCTTATGGTCAAATAGTACCTCAAGTGGTGTTAGATTTACCCAAAAAAGGAGCGTACAACCTTCATGGGAGTTTACTTCCTAAACTCCGTGGAGCCTCCCCATTGCGTTACTGCTTGGTGGAAAATATGAAAGAAACGGGAGTTACCTTAATGAACATGGTGTTAGCGATGGATGCAGGAGACATGCTCGCATCAGCATCCCTTCCCATTCTCAACGATGACACGTATTCGACCTTGCTTCATCGGTTTACGGAATTAACGAAAACTTTTATCCTTGAGCACTTACCTTTATTAATAGAAGGCAGCCTAACAAGCACACCACAAAACGAAGCAGACGTAACGTATGCCCCGCTTATAAAAAAAGAACAAGAACATCTTCCCTTAGATGCACCCCATGACACATTTTTGGGATGGGTTCGAGCGTTATCAGATGAACCTGGTGGTTATTTACTGTTGGAAGGAAAAAAAATTAAACTTTTTCACGTGAGTGTTCATGCCTTGGTGCATTCATCTCCGTTAGGAACGATTGTATCGTTGGATAAAGAAGGTCTTGTTTTTCAAGGATTCGATGCGCTATACAAGGTCCAAACGGTTCAAATTGAAGGCAAAAACCGCCAATCCATTCATGATATCGCCAATGGTTATCGTCGTTGGGTTGGATTAACGTTTTCTTAAACTATGCGCATTTTACCCGTTTCTGTTCACGATATTGTGGATTTAATTCTTCGTACAGGCGACTTAGATAGTCGCATTTTTAATCGTTCAACGATGCAAGAAGGCACGAAAATGCATCTTCAATATCAACGTGAACATGCGCGTTCAGGTTACCAAGCTGAGGTAGATTTGCATGCACGATGGGAAGTGGAAAATTTAACTTTAGACATTTCTGGACGTGCGGATGGATTGATTGAAGAAGGGGACACGTTGATTATTGAAGAAATCAAAACAACGGTTGCACCGTTGGATAAATTTCATGGTCAACACGAACCTTGGCATTTAGGTCAAGCCTTATTTTATGCGTGGATGTATCTTTTGGATCATCCTTTTAACAATGTCCAAATCGAGTTGTATTATGCGCACCAAACCACAAATGAAACGCTACGAAAAAGTTATCATTTTACACCCGAAGAAGTCACCCGTGATGTCCTTCGCGTTTTAGAGGAATTTAACACATTTTATGAACCCCATTTTCAACATCAAGAAGAGTTAAAGGTCGCCCTAGAATCGTTGTCCTTTCCTTTTAAATCGTTTCGACATGGACAACGTGAACTTGCCAAATATACCTATGCAGTCGCTAAGCAGGGAGGTCGCTTATTTGTTGAAGCACCAACGGGTATTGGCAAAACGATGTCGACCTTATTCCCTTTTGTCAAACAGCTCGGCAATAACTTGGAAAAAGTGTTTTACTTTACCGCAAAAAATTCAGGCAAACAAGCTGCAGTGGATGCCCTTGAGCGATTACGACTCCAAGTACCGACACTTCGTTATTTAGTTATCACCGCCAAAGATCAAACGAGTTTTTGCCCAAAAGGCAAAATTAATCCCGATGATTGTTTATATGCTCGAGGGTATTATGATCGCATCAAAGATGCACTCTTGGATGCCTTAGATCATGAAACGGCCTTTAAACTTGAAACGATTCAACGCTATGCAGAAAAGCATCATGTTGAACCATTTGAATTTTCCTTAGATTTAAGTTTATTTGTCGATGTTATTGTTGCAGATTACAACTACTTATTTGATCCTTCTGCGTATTTACGTCGCTTTTTTGAAGCGCACCCAGAGCGGTATGCGGTGCTTGTCGATGAAGCGCATAATTTGGTAGAACGAAGTCGGGATATGTATTCAGCATCTTTGCAAGGGTCCATGATTTCA
>JAURLC010000012.1 GCA_030831415.1 Bacillota bacterium
ATTTGGAAGTAAGTTTCCTGGTAAAGAAGATTTCATTCACGAAAATGATGAAAAAATTGATTTAGAAGATTTTACGCGGAGTATGAGTATTTATGCACGCGCGATTGATGATTTAGGTCGCTTGCATGCGTCTAAAAAATAAACATTGGGCGAAACCTTTAATTGCTGCTAATCCCGAACGCCTTACCGAGGATACGTTTCCTTTTGTGAGGAAACATCAAGGGGAAGCACATTTAGAAATTGGGATGGGAAAAGGTGATTTTATTGTTGGAAAAGCACAACTTCATCCTGATATTTATTTTTATGGTATTGAACGAGCGACGACTGTTTTTGCATTTGCATTAAAAAAAGTACTCGAACAAGCATGTGAAAATGTTCATTTGTTACTTGGTGACTTTGGTAAATTTTCGTTGACGATGGAACCAGCGTCCTTTTCCGTAATATATTTAAATTTTTCAGATCCATGGCCAAAACTTCGTCATCATAAGCGACGTTTAACTGCTGAAGGTAACTTGGACAGAATAACACGGCTATTAAAGCACGGTGGTCACCTTATCATGAAAACGGATAATCTTGATTTGTTTGAGTTTACGTTGAAAAAACTTGCGCTTTTTCCCTATGATATAATATCGATTGATCGTCCTTACCATGTGCTTGATAAGGGAGATATTGAAACAGAGTATGAACGTTACTTCCGCGAAAGAAATGAACCGATTTATCGGGTGATTGGAGTCAAACAATGACCTATTTAACGAAGAGAGAGTTGAGCTGGTTTAAAACGTTATCTGAAAAAAATGCGATTTCTGGACAAGAAAATGAAATTTCTTCTTTTTTAAAATCTGAATTTGAGTATCGCCAACTACCCATTGTTACTGATCGACTGGGGTCGATTTTCGCGGTGAAAAAATCACGTACACCTGATCCAATAAAAGTAATGATTATGGGACATATGGATGAAATTGGATTTGTTGTTTCTAAAATTGAATCCAATGGAATGGTGAGAATCCTTCCTATTGGAGGGATTAATCCTCTTACGTTAACATCCCAACGCATGCGCATTAAAACGATTCAAAAAACGTATGTGTATGGAGCAATAGATGCGACCCCACCTCATTTATTAGGGTCTGGTACCCCAGCTATTCCTCGTGTACAAGATGTATATCTAGATGTTGGATTATCGAGTAAAGAAGCCGTAGAACAAGCGGGTGTTCGCATTGGTTCCATGGTGACCTTTGACGCCGCTTTTCATGTTCTTAATAATGGCCAACGTATCATCGGTAAAGCTTTTGATAATCGATATAGTATCGTGATGGGTCTTACGGTGTTAGATGCTTTGAAAAATGTGGATTTACCTTTTGACTTATATGTAGGTGCCTCCGTTCAAGAAGAAATTGGGCTTCGAGGTGCACAAACTATGACCCATGTGATTCAACCTGATTTTGCGATTGTACTAGATTGTTCACCTGCACGGGATAGTAGTGGAAACAAAGATGAATTGGGTCAATTGGGGGGTGGTGTCTTACTCCGGTATATGGATCGATCGATGGTCGCACGCCCATCATTATTAGCCTACCAAGAAAAAATGGCGAAAAAAGCTAAGGTTCCTTATCAATATTTTGATTCTCCAGGTGGTACCGATGCAGGTGCTGTCCATAAGTCTGCCGATGGAGTTATGACTTTGACCCATTGTATTGTGGCAAGAAGTATTCATTCTCCGAGTACGATTCTGGATACACAAGATTTCTTATCAAGCAAGAAAACGTTGCTAACGTTATTAAAAGATTTTTCCGCTAAACGGTTTGAACAATTACAACGCGAGGATCGTTAAGATGTACGCATTGGTGTATCAACCATTATTTCCTCATTGGTTGTTTCTTATTTTCAATCAGCAAGCATTAGCGACGCATCATCAAAAGATAGATCAGCATATCGTCATTTATGAGCATGATACAATCATCGGTGTTAACGTATGGGTTGAACCATCGCTAAGAAATCAAATTCAACCAGGTATGCAACGAAAACCGTCCAAGTCAGTACTGGATTATGTCGATGCTTCACTTCGCTCGATTGCATTACCGAAACCGGTATTACCTTTCTCTTCTGGTTTTTTAAAAGCTCGCATTGTTGAAAAAGAAAGTCATCCAGACTCAGACCATCTTTTTATATGTAAAGTAAGTTTTGGTACGTCTTTAAAGCAAATTGTCACCAATTCAACCTCTGTCCAAGTGGGTGATGGTGTAGTGGTGGCCATCGCGGGATCGCTTTTGCTTGATGGTAAAATGATGCAAGTCACCTCGATGTTAAAACAAACAACAGAAGGAATGTTTTGCTCTCAAAAAACGTTAGGCATTGAACCGGTTACCCAGGCTGGTGTGTTACGGTTTTCTTTTGAGGACGAGGAATTAGGAAAGGACTATTTTAATCATGCATGAAATTGACCTTAAAAAAGTAGGAAAAATTCAACGTTTAACAAACAAAACCTTTCAGTTTTCGAAGGCATTACAAGAAGGATTTTATACAGCAAATTATTTTTTAAAAACACGAAAAATTGTCGAAGAACATTTACCCAATCAAAACGTTTATATGCAATTTTTCCAATGGCAGGATAATCTTGTCGTATGTGGGGTAGATGAATCACTTGCGTTAATTCAAACCGCGGCAAATCATCCAGAAAAACTGACGATTCATGCTCTTTTTGATGGTGATGTCATTCAAGGAAATGAACCTGTATTAACGATAGAGGGTCGATATCAGGACTTTGGTTTTTTAGAATCAACGATTGACGGAATTCTTTCTAGGCGGACATCCGTGGCAACGAATACACGCGATGTACTAGCGGTCGCTCAAGGAAAACCCGTTTTTTCAATGGCGGACAGACAAGATGATTACCATACACAAGCGGGGGATGGTTATGCTAGTTATGTTGCAGGGATAACCAAAGTATCCACCGATGCTCAAGGATCATGGTGGGGTGGCAAAGGCATGGGTACAATGCCTCATGCACTTATTCAAATGTGTGAAGGAGACCTGGTTAAAGCGGCTCATTTGTACCATCAAACCTTCCCAAATGAAAAAATAACAGCACTCGTTGACTACACCAATGATGTCATTACAGAGTCACTAAAGGTTGCTCATGCTTTTGGTGAAACGCTTGGTGCGGTCAGAGTGGATACCTCACAAAGCTTAGTTGATGCCTATTTTACACGACATCCTGAAGCGATTTCTGGTCAAGTGAATGGCGTGAATCCGCCTTTGATCAAGGCGTTACGTCACGCATTAAATGAAAACGGTTTTCATCATGTGAAAATTATTGTCAGTTCAGGGTTTAATCCTGAAAAAATAAAGCGTTTTGAAGCAGAAAAGACACCCGTTGATCTTTATGGTGTCGGCTTATATTTGGTGAATTTACGAACGAATTTTACTGGAGATTTGGTCATGCTCAATGGGGCTAATCAAGCAAAATTTGGTCGAAAGAAACTTGATAGTAGTCGATTATCACGTGTTTTATTAACCTCCAAATAGTTGTGTAAATTTCCAATCATATTTCTTTAAATGAAAATATTTTCATTTATAATGTAATTATTATGAAAATAGAGGTTTTATTATGAAAAATATGAAAGATCGCGTTACCATTTACGAGGTTGCTGTTGCTTCTGGCGTCTCGCTTGCCACAGTTTCTCGCGTCATTAACAATAATGCAAATGTTACTGCAAAAACAAAGAAAAGGGTGGAGGAAACCATCGCTCGATTAGGGTACAAACCTTCTCGATTAGCCCAAGCCTTAGCGACGAATAGAACGACAAACATTGGAATTGTTATTCCGAGTGCAAACTATGTTTACATTGCAAATATGTTGAATGGAATGACGGACGAAGCAAAAACGTTGGGATATCAGTTGACCCTATTTGTGACCAATAAGTCCAAAGAGGATGCTTTACAGGTCGTTGAAAAAGTAATTACCTCACACGTGGATGGGGCTATTATTTTTGATGATGAACTCGATCACTCCGATATTATTAAGTTATCTAGTTATAAAATTCCTCTTGTGGTTATCAATAATGATGCCAAAGGTGAAAAATTAGCATCCATCCATTTTGATTATGAAGAAAAAATTCGTGATGTTATTGCCGATTACATGAAACAAGGATCTAAGAAAATGTACTTTTTACATTTGCATCATTCTGGACGATTACTTGAACGAATTGAACGTGCGTTTATTGAATCGCACATTCAAGCAGGAAAAAATTATGGTGTCTTCTCCGTAGAGGATTCTTATCGTCAAACATATGCTGATTTTATGGAAATTTTTAAATCGACACGGTCAGGATATTTTTTAGCCTATCGAGATTCATTAGCGGCAGCAGTGATCAATGCTGCTCTTGACTCTGGGTTAAAAGTTCCAGAGGATGTTGAAGTCTTATCCTTAATTGGTACAAAATATGCATCGATAATACGACCACAGCTCACAAGCTTGCATATCGATTTAAAGGAAGTTGGATCGTCCGCTGTGACGATGTTATCGCAATTATTAAACGATGAGGATGTTGATCAGGATAAAACGTTTGATTCCACGTTTGTGAAACGGGATTCAACAATTTAGGAGTGACCCATGAATATAGTAGATGAACTTTCTTGGCGTGGCCTTATAAAAGATGTATCCAATCATGAAGAACTCGTTTCCATTTTAGCTAAACCCACGACGATTTATTGTGGTTTTGATCCTTCCGCAACGTCCATGCATTTAGGAAATTACGTACCAATTTCTGTCTTAATGCGTCTTCAACGTGCAGGGCATCGAATTATTGCGGTAGTCGGTGGCGCAACGGGCATGATCGGTGATCCCTCTGGGAAAAGTAAAGAACGTAATTTATTAGATAAAGAAACATTACAACGTAATACCGATGCGATTCGCGCTCAACTTGGACGATTTTTAGATGTCACCGATCCACAAAAAGGCATGGTTTTAAATAATTATGACTGGCTAGGTAAACTTTCTATGATTGATTATTTACGAGACTATGGCAAATACTTTCCCATTAATGTCATGCTATCCAAAGATGTTGTTGCCAATCGATTAGAACAAGGTATTTCATATACGGAGTTTTCATATATGATGCTTCAGTCGATTGATTTTTACCATTTGTATACCAACCAACAATGTCAAATTCAATTTGGTGGTTCCGATCAATGGGGCAATTTAACCAGTGGATTAGAACTCATTCGAAAGGCAACCGATAAACCTCTTCCTGCAGCAATTTTTACGACCCCACTGATCACGCGAAGTGATGGGAAGAAATTTGGAAAATCTGAAGATGGTGCCTTATTTTTAGATCCTACATTGACGAGTCCTTATACGTTATATCAATATTTTTTTAATGTAAGTGATACCGATGCAATTCGTTATTTAGAAATCTTTTCGTTTTTAACCCAACAAGAAATCGAAACCATTAAACGTGAACACGAAGCTGCTTTAGGGAGACGTATTGGTCAAAAAGCATTAGCAGAACAACTTGTAACACTCATCCATGGTAAGGAAGGGTTAATAGAAGCACAACGATTAACCGATGTATTTTTTACCGGAGCGTTTCAGACCTTATCGGCTAAAGAATTACTTCAACTATTTGAACAATCGATGATTGAAGTTGAAAAAACTCGTCCATTAGAAGATGTTCTTGTCGCGATTAAAGCAGCATCCAGTAAGCGAGAAGCACGAGAATTTATTCAAGGTTCATCCATTTCGATTAATGGAGAAATGGTCAAATCGTTAGGTATCACATTGGGTGAATTACCAGCGTTACATGACCAATATTACGTCATACGACGCGGAAAGAAGTTGTATTTTTTCATTCGAATTCAATAAATAAAAAAACTTGGAGAATCCTCCAAGTTTTTTTGACACCATTTGATAATCGATGGATTACAAGAGGCGGTTATAGTATTCGACGATTTGGGCTTCGTTAATGTCTTGGGATAATTCGTTACGTTCAGGGAAGCGTAAGAATGATCCTTCCATTTTTTCTTTGTTAACGGTGACATAAGCGACAGTACCTGCGTTCTTCTCAAGGGCAGCTTTAATTGCCACTAAACCTTGACTCTTCTCGTTCACTGCGATGACATCATTCATCGAGCATAAGTAACTTGGGATGTCCAACTTACTACCGTTGACAGTAATGTGACCATGGTTGACAAGTTGACGAGCGGCTTTGCGCGTGTTGGCAAATCCTAAACGGAAGACAAGATTGTCTAAACGTGATTCAAGAATTTGCATAAAGCGAGTACCGGTAACTTCTTTACTCTTCACAGCAAGTAAGAATAAGCGACGGAATTGACGTTCGTTGACGCCATACGTAAAGCGAAGTTTTTGTTTTTCTAAAAGTTGCTTACCGTATTCAGAAGGTTTTTTCTTGCGGCTGTTTCCATGTTGGCCAGGGCCATAAGGACGGCGGGCAAGTTCCTTTCCGGTTTCTAATGTAGAAAAACCTAAACGACGGGAACGTTTCCAATCAGATCCACGAAATCTCATGTAGGGATTCCTCCTTTCTTGATTGCACAATAAAGCGAGGTGTACCTTCCATCCTTCGGGTGCTTAACTTCACGGTTCGCCTATAAGCTAAGGTTACTGCGTCTTTGGTGTTAAGCGTCAGACAAGGTGTAGGTGCATGCTTTCAATGCTTTATAATCATAACGAATCCAAGCGAAAACGTCAACCTTTTTAAATTGTAAGAGTCGTTAAGCGAATCGAATTTTGATGTGCTATATTAAGGGTAATCGTTATGATCTTTATAAAAAAACCTTATCTAGAACTTGAACGGCGCTTCCTAACAAGCCAACAGCTCTTTACCGTTGAAGGCGATGTGTTATTTCAACGCTTAGAATTTATTTCTAAACATAATCTAGAATTGTTTACTCATTTTGAATCGTTAAAAAAAACACATGATCTCATTCAACAAACCTTGCTTCCAAAAGCGAAAGAACAACTCGATGTAATGAAAGCGTATGTCGATAAACACGCTATCCAGTCATTCTCAAATCAATATGAATCTGGGAAAGTAACCCTTGATTTATTCGTGAGTAGCGTTCGAAAATATATGGATGAATTAAAACGAATTCTTCAACCAGAAATGGACATCAAAGCTAAAATTGCAGATACCAAAGATCATATTCGTGGATTACGTGTCGAATATTTTAAATATGCTTCTCAAGTCATGTACTTGGAACCCAAATTTACCTTTGCCTTTGAACAATTCGATAACATGATGTTGACGATTGAAAAATGGTTAGATTCGGGAAATTATGAAGATATTGATGTCAATCTTAAAAGAATGAAAAAAATATGTATTAAGTTAATGGATTTAATGGGAAGTTTACCGCCCTTATGTGCATGGATCTCTACAATTTTACCTGAAAAGATGGATACGTTACGAAAAACTGCAGAAGATATGGCCAAGCAAGGATATCCCATTCATCATTTACTCGTTTTTGATACCATTCAAAAAGTTGAAGATGAACGATTGTCATTAGATACAAAATTGCAAAAATTTGACATTCTTGGGCTAGAACCAGCGTTTAAAAACATGATGGATAAATTGGATGCATTTTATCCCTTGTTTGAAAAAGAAAAAGCGGCAAAAACTATGGTTGAAAACGATTATGATACGACGTATGAACGCGTCAATCGCTTAGAAAAAAGTTTGGCCAAGTTAAATGCGGATCTCCCTCGAATTAAAACACGATATGTGTTAGAAGACTCTCGTTTAGCATCGATTGAGGCTATCCATCAACAAATAAGCGAATTGAATCGAATTAAACGAGGTTTAGATACACTTGTCTTATCGGGAACTAAGCAGCCTTTTACCTTACAATTATCAAAAATACGGACGTTGAATACACTTGCAGATGACGTTGATCAAAACATCGAGGCGTTTTCATCTTATGTCGTCAGTTTAAAAAAACAAGCGAATGATGCCTTTCAACAAACGCAAGCATTGTATCAAACATATAAAGAGTTAGAATATGCGATGACTATGATTAATCTTCCTCGGTTAACGCGCCAACATGAAGGGATGTTAACTCGGTTATACGATACACTTAATAATATTTTAACCGCCTTGCAACAATTACCGATTAACATGAATATTGTCGATGAAAATTTACGATTTCTCAAAGAAGAAGGAGAACCTTTTCTACATCAACGACGTTTAGATTTAGAAGAAGCGAAACAAGCAGAGATGAGTTTGTTGAAAGCAAATCAACAACGTCATCGAACCTCCGATCATCAACGCCTGATTAGTTTGGCTGAAGCGAAGTTCTTTGAAGGTAGGTTTAAAGAAGTCCGGCAAGAAATGGATCAACTTTTCAAACGGATGCCTGAAGATGTATCCAATCAGAAGCATAAAAAAACCCGATGATCATCATCGGGTTTTCATTTTCTAGTTTAAGCTAAATTTTTCTTTGCGGCTTCCACTAATTTTTCAAAGGAAGCGGCATCTTGAATGGCAAGTTCCGATAACATTTTACGGTTGACTTCGATGCCAGCTTTTTTAAGGCCAAACATAAATTGGCTATAGCTTAAGTCAAACGGACGAACCGCTGCATTAATTCGTTTAATCCATAATTTACGGAAATCAGATTTAACTTGTTTACGGTCACGATAGGCATATTGTTGTGCCTTCATAACCGCTTGTTTAGCGGTGCGGAATAATGTCGAACGAGCGCCGAAATATCCTTCAGCTTCTTTTAAAACACGTTTGCGACGGGCGCGGGTAACGGTACCACCTTTTACTCTCATGGTTCAATGCTCCTTAAATACTTAATAACGAACGAATACGTTTGTAGTCTGTGGGGGAGATCACACGAGTTTTACGTAAGTGTCGTTTTTGTTTGGTTGATTTTCGTGGCGCTAAGTGACCGGTATAGGCGGATTTACGAACGAGTTGTCCGTTGGGTTTGACCTTGACACGTTTCATCAAGGCACGTTTTGATTTTAATTTATATCCTTTTGCCATCATGGGACTCCTTTTTATTTTTTAGCAGTAGAACTTAGAATCGCAATGAGAAGTTTTCCTTCAAGTTCGGGTTTCTTTTCGACTTGAGACAAGTCTTGAACAAGCGAGATAAACCGTTGAATCGTATCAAGACCGAAGTCTTGGTGAGCCATTTGACGCCCCCGGAATCGTAAGACGATTTTTACTTTGTGACCTTCACTTAAAAAGTCACGGGCTCGTTTGACTTTAACCATTAAATCATGTTCACCGATTTGAGGACTTAATTGCACTTCCTTAATATCGATAATTTGCTGATTCTTCTTCGCTTCTTTGGCTTTTTTTTGCTGTTCGAAGCGATATTTGCCATAATCGAGGATCTTACATACAGGTGGTCGAGCTTGTGGTGCGACACATAGTAAATCTAATCCTTGTTGTTCAGCAAGTTGATTGGCTTGCAAACTAGACATGACACCAAGTTGTTTTCCTTCGCTGTCAATGACGAGGACTTGGGGAAAACGAATCGCTTGATTGATAAGGTCTGAGGGACCTTTCTTGTTAGGTTTTACAGGAATGTTGTAATAGGCTATAAGGGAATCCTCCTTGTGAAAAAAGACGCATGAAGCGTCCTTTTATGATAGAAAATAATTTCTAGCATGAACCCAAACTGTGACAGAATCGGGTGAGAAGCGGACGCCTCTACTTTCTAATTTACTTGTTAATCATATCATACTTCTTTAAGTTGTCAATTAATTGAATCGTAATGACATGATAGCATCGACCTCTTGACGAACAAGCTCGAGAAAGGCATCTAATGAAAGGGTAACTTGCTTTTCTTCACCATAACGCCGATACGTGACGAGTTGTTCATCGCGTTCTTTATCTCCAA
>JAURLC010000013.1 GCA_030831415.1 Bacillota bacterium
ATGGTGGTTAATCCTTCGCGAATGTCACTACCCTCTAATTTTTGTTTCGATTTGAGTAAGTCATTTTTTTCTGCATAATCATTCATCGCACGCGTGAGTCCTGTTCGAAATCCATTTTCATGCGTTCCACCATCTTTGGTTCTGACATTGTTCACGTAAGAGTAAATGTTTTCGTTATAGTCTTGATGACAATATTGCAAAGCTACTTCAATTTGCATCCCTTGAACGGTATCTTCAAAAGTAATGACATCATGGAGTTGATCCTTATTTTCATTGAGGGATTGGATGTATTCTTTCAACCCATCTTCATAATAAAATTCGGCTTTTTGATTGTTTCGTTCATCCTGCACAATAAACCGAACGCATTTCATTAAAAATGCTGACTCTTGTAAATGATTGGTGATGGTTTCCCATTTGAATTCAACGGTTGAAAAAATCGTTGCATCCGGTTTAAAACGAATCAACGTTCCCGTTTTTGTCGATTTGCCTAAGGTTTCTAATGGATGAATGATTTTCCCGCCTTGTTCAAAACGAATATGATGGATAGCACCATCGCGATAAACGGTGACATCCAGATAATCCGACAACGCGTTGGTGACACTTGCACCAACCCCGTGTAAACCTGCACTTGAGGCATAATTTTTATCGTTAAACTTTCCACCGCTATGTAACGTTGAAAAAATAATTTCAATGGCAGGTCGACCCGTTTGTTTTTGAATCCCAACTGGAATACCTCGTCCTTTATCGGCAACACTTAACGATCCATCCTTGTGAATCGTAATGGTGATGATATCACCATAGCCGGATAACGCTTCATCAATTGCGTTATCAAGAATTTCCCATACTAAATGATGTAACCCAATACTGTTGGTGGAACCGATGTACATCGCGGGTCGTTTGCGTACACCTTCAAGACCTTCAAGTACCGATATACTATCTTCGTTATAGCTTTTAACTTTGTTATTAATTTCTTCCATTTTTCGTTTATGATTAACCTAATGCATTATAACAAATTTAGAAAGGTATGATTTAATAAATCGTGATATGAACTACATAATTCCCTTACTTATCTTCTTGCTCAGTTACATCATTGCTTCCTTTCCAAGTGGTGTGGTGATTGGAAAACTTTTTTTTAACAAAGATGTTCGACAATTTGGTTCTGGAGGAACGGGCATGACCAATGTGTATCGTACCTTTGGTATTCAAGCCGCATTAGCCGTCTTTGTCTTGGATTTATCCAAAGGAATTGTTCCAGTTATCCTCGCTTACAACGCAGCGTTTGTGTGGACAAGTGTTGGAATAGATTCATCCTTGTTGGGACAAATCAGTGTCTTCTTATCCGGATTAGGGATAACCTTAGGTCATTGTTATCCTGTTTTTGCTCAGTTTCGCGGAGGAAAAGCAGTCTCTTCGGGTGGATCGTATATGCTGATGACCAATTGGGTCATTGCCCTGACGAGTATTGCGTTTTTTGTCATCATGATTCGTGTAAAAAAAATTGTCTCCCTTTCTTCTATCCTTGGATATGGATTAGGGGTTATTTTATCCATCATCTTCGCCCTGACCCCAGCTTTACAATCCCTAGGGTATTGGAATGGCATGAACGAAGCGGGCTGGGTTTATCCTGCAAGTTTGTTTGTGATCTACCTCATCCTACTTTGGCGACATAAAGAAAATATCCAACGCCTTCTTTCAGGGAAAGAGTTGGATTTTAAATCGAAGAAAAAATAAAAAAACGTCAACCTTATCGGTTGGCGTTCATTTGATTAATGACGGCGCGAACTTGTGCTTCAGAAGGTTTTCGACCCATTGAAAGAAACATGGCTCGAATCATTTTTTCATTGATGGGAGGATTTTTCTTCAATTCTTTTTGGAAGTACCAACGAGCACCAAAGAATCCAGCGACCCCACCGCCTACAAGACCAATTGCTAAGTATAAAATTGTTTGCCAAATATCCATATTTTTCTCCTTTAATTAAGCGCGTCCATCATAACTGCCATCATCGGTACGAACGACAACGATTTCACCGACGGAAATAAACAAGGGGACACGAATTTTGAATCCAGTTTCTAAAACAGCTTCCTTCATCGCTTTGTTCACCGTATCGCCTTTTACGGCAGGTTCGGTTTCCGTTACTTGAAGGGAAACTTTCGCGGGTAAGTTAATACCTAGTAGTTCATCCTCGTATTGAAGAATTTCGATTTCTTGTTCTGTTTTTAAAAAATTGAGTTCCCATTCTAATCGTTCGCGACTAATTTCGAGTTGATCAAACGTTTGTTGATCCATGAACACTAAATTGCCTGCAGATTCATAGAGATACGTCATTTTTCGTTTTTCTAAGACGACTTTTTCAACGTCGGTACCACTTAAAAATGACATTTCAGTGGTTGAACCGGATCGTAAATTTTTCACTTTGACTTTGACGACCATTTTACGCATGGCAGTCTTGTTTAAGGAAACATCGACTACAGAATAAAGATGGTTGTCGTAAACGAAGTGATTGCCTGGACGTAGTTCCGTTGCGTTCACTTAAGTCGACTCCTTATTTCTTTTCTTTGTGAACCGTTGAAGCATTGCAACGGGCACAGTATTTTTTGATTTCCATTTTTTCAGGATGTTCTCGACGGTTCTTACTCGCCAAGTAGTTTTCTTCACCGCAAACGGTGCATTTGAGCATAAAGGTATCGCGCATGTTCATCTTCCTCCATTAACGCTTATCAATCATAGCATATCATACGGCAACTTATGTAGTTTTTTCAAGTTCGTCGCGCCAATGCTCTTTCCATTCGTTGTGTTGTAACATGGCAATTTCTTGACGATAAGGAGGCTGATCATTAACCCATGGTGTCTCTAAAATTTTTGGGATTTCACCTAATCGAGGATGGTGAACAAACGTTGATAGCGTTTGAAATCCGATTTCGCCATACCCAAGATTCTCATGGCGGTCTTTTCTTGCTCCACGAGGATTTTTGGAATCATTAATGTGGACGACTAATAATCGATCAAGCCCGATGATGGAATCAAACGAAGTGAGAATACCATCAACATCGCTGACATCATAGCCCGCATCGGAAATATGACACGTATCCAAACAAACGCCTAAACGATGAGGATAAGCACAATGATCAATGATATAGCGTATTTCTTCAAAGGTAATGCCTACTTCCGTTCCTTTTCCAGCCATCGTCTCCAGAGCAATACGAACGCTGGTTCCATCTTGGGATAACACTGCATCGAGTCCTTTGACGATCTGATCAAGCGCGGTTTGACTCCCCATGCCAACATGAGCTCCTGGATGGAGGACGAGCATGGAAAAACCCATCGCGTCGACACGTTTGAGTTCGCGAATTAAAAATTCAATACCGATTGCAAACGTATCCGGTTTAACCGTATTACCAAGATTAATAATATAAGGGGCATGGACAACGATTTTTTTGGGATCCATGCCTGCTTGACGTAGTAAGGCAACCCCTTCTTCAATGTGCATGGATTCAATCGGTTTTCGAATCGAATTTTGCGGTGCTCCCGTATAAATCATAAAGGTGGTAGCCCCATAACTGATCGCTGTGTTGACGGCACCCACTAAATAATGGGGAGACGACATATCAATATGACATCCTAACCAAAGTTTACTCATCTTTTTTTCCTCCATATACGCGTTTTTTCACAATCGTATCAATTGCTTTGCGTTTGTATTTTTGTTTGACTCGTGCAACAGCGCGTTTCACTTTCTTTTTGTACCCAGGTTTGACTTGATGACTCGAATATCGTTGAATCGCTTTTTTAATATCTCGTTTGACCTCAGGGTTTTCCTCTCGACGATAGACACGCTCCGACGAGGAGGGTTTTAATCCTTCTGCTTTTAACGCCATTCTCGTAAAAGTTACCCCTTTTTCGGTTAGCGTTTGAATCGCTCGTTGTTGATCTTTGGTAAAAAAGACATAACTCGTCCCTTTGGATTGATAGCGGCCAGTTCGACCTGCGCGGTGAAAGTAATAGGCTAAATCTTGTGGTAAATCTAAACTTAAAACATCGGAAATATCAGGAATATCCATTCCACGTGCGGCAATATCAGACGCACATATAAGGCTAAACTCTCCCGACGCGATTCGCTTTAGCATCATTTTTCGTTCACGGAAAGACATCTCGCCATGAAGCAACGCCGCGTCGATTCCTTGATCAGCTAATCCTTGATGAAAGGATTTGATAGTTGCTACTTTGGATGCAAAGACAAGCAAACGATAAGGCATGAGGTGACGATAAAGTAACACAAAAGCTTGAAGCATTTCTTGGTGCCGTGTATCCACTAAAATGTGGGTTACATTAGCATTATTGACCGTTTTTTCATCGGGTTCAAAAATATGGTCTGGTCGAATGTATTGTCGAAGCATGCCTAAGAGTGGTTTCGATATCGATGCAGAAAAAACGAGTAATTGTTGGGCATTTGTACGTTTAAGTAACCCATCGACTTCGTGAATAAAGGTATTGTCGAGTAACATATCCGCTTCATCAAGGACAATCGTTTTTAGTTGTTGAAATGACGTATTATTCATGGCATTGAGCACACTTGTTAGACGCCCAGGCGTCAAAATCACAACATGAGGTTGTTGCTTGAGCTGATGGAGGTCTTCCTCCATGGCTTTCCCACCGGTCAGACGCATCATGCGTACCCATGGGTAGATGGTATCTACTAGAGCTTTGGCAAAAGCGTACGTTTGGCTGACTAATTCTCGCGTGGGGATGACAATCAATACTTGTAAACCACCTTCGGATTGCAAACGTTCAAACGTTGGGATTAAAAAAGCATGCGTTTTTCCACTTCCTGTTTCAAAACGTGCAATCAGTGATTCGCCACGTAAAGCCGAAGGGATCACGACTTGTTGTACAGGAGTTGCCACCTGATAACCTAATGAGGAAAGACCACGAATCGTCGATTCACGAAGCGAAAAACTCGAAAAAGGTAAGGAATTATTAGTTTTCATAAAGTAAAGTGGGTAAAGCTTGATGGAAGGGCGTTTCAATCACTAACGTTGGATCAAGCTTGAATAAATAAGTTGACATAACAGGTAAAAATATTTCTTCAATTTCGTGAGGTAATTCCAGGTAATTAAAGCCATCATTGACCACACTTCGGCGAACATGATGAGGGGCATCCCCAGAAATAAACACATCATACCCTTCCGCTTGAGCGATCGAATAACTTCGCCATCCCCCTCCCCCAACAAGGGCAACACGTGACACCATCGGCTTGCCACAAGCGATGAGGTAACCATACGGTACGCCTAATGCCGTTCTTGCATACGATGCAAATGCATCAATAGGCATCGGATGGGGTAATTGACCACCCCTTGCCATGGGATCGTTGGTTAAAGGTGTGATGTTTAGAAGGTGAAGTTTTTCTGCTAATGCGTCGTTCATCCCGCCTTTACCTTCATCAAAGTTCGTATGGATGGAATAGACGGCAATATGATGAGCTTGTAACCATTCTACAAATGTTTTTTTACGTAAATCTTTTTTCAAAAGTGTGGTTTTTGAACCATAAAGAAAGGGATGATGGGTAATGACTAAATCAGGCTTTAATTGAGCAAGCATCGGCTGATGTTGATATTCCAAATCGAGCGTAATGACGACTTTCGAAATAGTTTTCGGTAAAGGACCGACCATCAATCCGACATAATCGTGATATTTTTTGGCAAGATGCTTTGGAAAATCTTTGCCTAAATGAGATAACAGAGTTTTAGTGTTTAACATATGCTTGTAACCATTCTAAACGATGCTGTTCCTCTTCAGGTAAGGAAACCGTTTGAGATGACGTTGCTAATCGCATGGATTCCTGCTTCATCCACGCTAGAGAACTCGATTCTTTTTTTTCCATTAAGCGTGGTCCTAAATACGCTTGCACGTTACTTAAAGGTTCATCCCCTTTCACAACAAAGAGGAAGGGATAAAATTGACCCGCGTCGGCGACAATCGTTTCTTTGATTATTTTCCAACCATGGTTGGATAAATATAAACGCAACTCATCCACATGAGACTGAGGTCCTAACCACAACGTTTCAAGGTGCGAAGGAAAAGGGTCAATGGCAAGCATCGAAAGGATGAGTCGTCCTCCCATGCCGGTGATAATGGCAGTATTGACCTCTGTAGGAAGGTTTTGAAGACCATCCGCTTGATACGCTAAAACGCGTTCTCCCTCTAATTCGTGGAGCAAATGGGCAAAACTAGGATTAGAATATTCGGTCGCATAAACAGGGGAGGACGTCATCGTCGTAAGTGTTTTGGCCAAATACCCATGATTCGCACCAATATCAACCACAACCATTGCTGGATCAAACCATGAAAGTAATGGTCTTAAACGAAAGGGTAATCGCATACGATCAATGATCGCGATAGTCACCTAGACGTTTGGCACGTGTAGGATGACGTAATTTGCGAATTGCTTTTGCTTCAATTTGTCGAATCCGTTCTCGAGTGACACCGAATTCATGCCCAACTTCTTCTAGCGTGCGTGGACGATTATCATCGAGGCCATATCGCAAGCGTAAAACGCGTTCTTCCCGATCGGTTAAATCTTGCATGATTTTATATAATTCTTCTTTTAAAAGCACTTGGGTGGTGTGATCAGAAGGACTGGTCGCCTCTTTGTCTTCGATAAAATCCCCTAAGTGGGAATCATCTTCTTCGCCGATAGGTGTTTCAAGGGAGACGGGTTCTAAGGCGATGCGTTGAATTTCTCGAATACGTTCAGGAGAAAGAAATCCCTCTAATTTAATACTAATTTCTTCTGCACTTGGTTCACGGCCTAATTCCTGAACGAGTTGACGTTGAACACGCGTCATCTTATTAATGGTTTCCACCATATGCACAGGAATACGAATTGTCCGTGCTTGATCGGCGATGGCTCGCGTAATCGCTTGGCGGATCCACCATGTTGCATACGTAGAAAATTTAAATCCTTTTGTGTAATCAAATTTTTCCACAGCTTTAATCAACCCCATGTTTCCTTCTTGGATTAAATCTAAGAAGAGCATGCCTCGTCCAACATAATGTTTCGCCAAATTAACGACTAATCGAAGGTTTGCGTTAATGAGTTTATCTTTGGCTTCCATATCTCCAGCAATAATTGCTTTGGCAATTTCGACTTCTTCTTCGGGTTTTAATAAGTCAACGCGTCCAATTTCTTTTAAATACATTTTCACCGAATCATTGACTTTGACTTCGCTGTTGGCAAAGATATCGGGTCGACTGACTTCCTCTTCGGTAATATCAGGTTCGTATTCGGTTTCGAAAGGTTCTTCTTCAACGCTTAAATCTACATTTTTTAATTCTTCTTCGTCAATTTCTTCCTCTAACTCTTCTTCTTCGATTTGGACCGAAATATTTTTAGCTTTGAAGTAATTAAGCAATTGTTCAGTATCATTTTCGGATAATTCTAAATGATCAATGGCGTCAAAAAGTTCATCTTGAACGATAAAACCTTCCGTCTTTGCTTTTTTCTCAAATCGTTTTTTAACTTGGTCTAATGTTTCAAATTCATTATCATCATCAATGTCCTTTTTTGGACGTTTGATTTTGGAAAGTAATGAACTTTCTCCTTCATTTAAGAGTTTCGTCTTTTTGGATGGTTTCTTTGTTTTCATCGTTTCTTTCTCCTTGACTGTTGGATTGAGTTTGTTTTTGGCCATCGTTTAATTCCTCCTGATGGGTTTGACTAAATTGTTGAATGAGTTTGGCTTGTTCCTGGGGCGTTTTGCCAATGCGCCCCGCTTCAATTTGTTTTTGATGCCGCATTTTCTTCTTCTCATCTTGCATGGTTTTATACCATTCTTGAAACGAGTGCTCAGAACCTCTGGGTTGACTTGGGTCTTCGCTTACGTCGGTTAAGATTTGAATCAATGTCAACGCTTGCTCGTGGTTGGATGCGCTAATGGTTGCAATGAGTTCACTTAGCTCGGGTGAGGTATCTTGAGTTCTAGCCACAAGAAATTCGGCTAGATGTCGATACAGTTGATCGGTAAAACTTTGAATGGTCGTTTTATAGAAGTTGACGGCTTCGGGATTGATGAGCATATTGAATAACATCGCTTTTTCCGCACGTTTAAGTCGTGTGATGACCGCTTTTTCAGGTCTCAACTTAAGGTAGACATCTTCATGAGATGATGGTGGCTTTAGTTTGGCTAACTGCATTTGTAAGGTTTTGGTAGGATAACCCGTTTTATCAGCAAGTCGTTTTAAATAATCCATTTGCTCTAATTCAGGAGCATGAACTAAATAGGGTAGTACATCTTTAATAAAGGCGACTTTAGATTCCGTGGACTCAAGTGACAATGATTGTTCGTAATATAGAAAGATGAAGTCCATGGTGTTAACGAGCGTATTTAAATACGTTTGTAAGCCTTCAATGCCTTCTTCAAGCATAATTTCATCGGTATCTTTGTCTTGTTTGGGATCATAAACAAATCGGAATGGAATGGACGCCTCTTGTAAAGGACCAATCATTTTAAGCATCGCTTTCATGCCAGCTTGGTCTGGGTCGAGGGCAATTCGGCATTCGACACCGAGTCGCTTTAGTAATGTCGTGTGAAAGGAAGTGAACGATGTACCCATCAGCGCAACACTTTGTGGAAATCCTGCTTGATGCAAGGCGATGACATCCATAAAACCTTCTAGGACATAAATATGATTGAATTTCTTGGCAACCAACTTAACATTTGCGTAGTTATAAAGGATTTGGCTTTTGTTAAAAACAGGAGAATCCGCTGAGTTTACATATTTGGCTTGGCCTTCTTTTTCAACAAGGATACGCCCTGAGAAACCAATGACTTGACCATTAGGATTCGTTACAGGAAACATAATTCTACCAAAGAATCGATCAGTGGTCCCGTCTTGACCGGCATGTAAACCAAGTTTTTCAATCGTAGAACGCGCATGTCCCTTTTTCATTAAATAAGGGATAAGCGTCTTTCCTTGATCACCGGCATAACCCATTTTAAATAATTGAATCGTTTCTTCGTTTAATCCACGTTGAATTAAATATTGCCTTGCTTGTTCACCTTCATTACTTGCAAGAACGAATTGATAAAACGCGACGGTATCATTTAAACATGCATAGAAAGGTAAAAGTGCTTTTTGTGATTCGCTCAGTGGTTCTTCTTTTAGTTGTGGATCTTCAAAACCAATATATTCAGCTAATTTCTTAACGGCAGCAGGAAAAGGAATTTTTTCATATTGTTGAATAAATTGAATCGCCGATCCTCCAGTACCACAAACGAAGCATTTGAAA
>JAURLC010000014.1 GCA_030831415.1 Bacillota bacterium
CCCCTTCATTCACGAATCGACTCTTTTCACCACGTTCAACCAGGCGGGCAATCGTTTCGTTTAGTGATGCACATGTATCCATGACTTTGGTGAGTGTTACTTGTTCAATGTCTTCATATTCAGGATAGTCAATATTCACTTCAATCAACGACAATAAAGAAGCTAGTTCAACACGAATGGGAGATAAATCTTTACTTAACTGTCCACCCAAGGCGAACAATGATAGTTTTTTGGCTTCGGGTGTTTGCGCTTCAATGACATCGTGAATGGCTTCCGCTTGAATTAAATCGATTTTTTGATTGAGAAAAGCGCGCGAAGAAAACTCACCTTTTTGAGCAAGGCGTGCTCCTTTTGCCACACAAAATTGAATCACTTGCTGTGTGATTAAGGGTGATCCGTGGGTGAGAATTTCCACACTATCTTCTCCAGTAAAACTATGAGGATTGTGATAAACAAGGACGACGACTTGATCAATGCGTTCTTCCCCGTTGATGATCCACCCTGTATGAATGGACTGGGACTGCTCAGAAAGAAGGGATTTTGAAAAAATCGATTGGACGAGTGAAATAGCGTTTGTTCCCGAAAGACGAACAATCGCCAACGCGCTTTTGAGTGGAGGGGTGGCCAACGCCACAATCGTATCTTGTAATGTTGTTTTCATAAAAGAAAGAAGCCCTTTCGGGCTTGTTTGGTTTTAACCAACGTAACGAATGCAAATAGCGCGACGGTGACCTTCGCCCACACTCTCGGTTTTCACCCCAGGCATTCCGGATAAAGCGTTGTGGATGACACGGCGTTCGTCAGCAGGCATCGGATCAAGGGTAATATCTTGCTTGTTTTTGCTCACGTCGCGAGCGAGGCGGCGAGCCATCGCGGTAATCTTTTCATATTTAGCATCTTTATATTCATTGATGTCGAGGAGAATGCGATATCGTTTGCGGAACTTAGACGAGGTTGCAAGCCGTGTCAGTTCATTTAACGCTTGTAATGTTTTACCGTTTTTACCAATTAAAATTGGGTTTCGTGATGTATCAAGTGTGATATAAATAATATCCCCTTTGATTTCTGCTTTTGTGGTCACTTCAAACCCTAAGTGGGAGATGGTTTTAACTAAATAACTTTGCGCGAACTCCACAGCATCTGATAATTCATAGACTTCGACTACCACTTTTTTTGAAAACAAACCCGCTTTTTCTTCAATGACTTTGTAGGCGAGGTCGTTAAGTGGTAGTAAGAGTTCGGCTTCGGCTTGTTTTAAGGCTTCTTCTAAAGATTTAGCGGTGTAAGTTTTCATTTTTTAATCTCCATCAATTTACGTGTTAATAAGGTTTGACCTAGTGAAATAAGCGCTCCAACAAACCAATACACACCCATTGCGCTTGGTAAGGAAAAGCCCATGACAATAATCATCACAAACATTACATTGGAAATCATGTTGGCTTGGGATTGTGAAGCGTTGGCAGCGTTATTCTTTAACGTCGTCCCCACATTTTTGCGCGCCTTCTTTTGTAACCACATCGGTAATTTCATAGCGGTAAATTGTGCTGCCGTCATAAGAAGGAAAATCACAATAGCCGTCCACCATTTTGTTTCAAACCAACTTGAGGTAATAATACTTCCTAGCGGTGACGATAAATTTAAGCCTAAGAAACTACCGGTAGCAAGGACGGCCGACCCTGTCATCGCCCCCCACACCGCAATAAACACCGGGAATTGAACGAACGCAACAAGAATTTGATTAAACGGATTAACCCCGTGTTTTTTATATAAGGCCATTTGTTCTTGAGCAAGACGTTGACGTTCAAATTGATTGGTATTAGAGTTGGGATACTTGTTTTGTAATTTAGCGATTTCTGGTTGTAATAACGACATTTTTTGTGTGGCAACGGTTGACTTAAATGTTGCAGCAATCATTAAACCACGCACAATTAAAGTGGTTAATAAAATCGCTAAAACTTGACTAAGTCCGGAAACAGGACTTGCAAAGGCGTTGTTGAACGTTTCAATGAGGAAGGCAACAGGATACACAAACAACCCTTCGATTAAACCACGATTGAATGCTTCTCCCCATGTTTTACCATCAAAGAAAAACTCCCCATCAGGTCCATAGTTGCCAGATGTTGTGGTAATGCAACTACGATAAGCGGCTACTGCTTGATCAACTTCTTGTTTATACAGACTTGTAAAATCACGGTTCGGTGTTTCCGCTAATGGTAAGTCGTTTTTTAATTGACTCACCCACGAATCCCAGTTGGACCACACAACCGAATTAGGACCTAAAAATTTGACATAACCAAACGACGCTAAAACTTCTTCATCACTCAAACCAGATTGACCGTTATTAACTGCTTCAGCACGAGCCGCTGTTAAAACTTTGTTATCTAACGCCAACCAAAAAGCTTGTGAAGGGGTATCAACACCCTCCACTTGTGCTTGATCAAGAATCGATTGTAAACCCGGGTTTGTTTCGAAGGTTTGGCTAGTCGCGTTGTAACTCAACCCCGAATCAAACGTGTACATCATACGTGTCACATCAACTTCCGAGCAGAAACTCGCAGTACAAGAAGAAAGAACGAAAAGTCCTGCAAAGAGAATGAAGGACTTGTGTAATTTATTAAGTTTCATGAGATGAACGATCCTCCTAAAGATCGAATCAGCTTGAGAAGTAGTTGTTCGTTATCCACAAAAGATTGAAGAAGATATCCATTTTTAACAATGATAACAAGATCAATCGATTGGTCGACTACTAGACGGTGCTGAATCATTGAACGAACTTGACGACGAATGCGATTGCGAACAACAGCAATACCTAATTTTTTACTCGTCGAGATCCCCACACGAAGGTGACCTAGATCGTTGTGAGATAAGTATATCGTAAAGGATGAATTTCCAAGACGATGTTTCGCAGAAATGGTCTGTTGAAAGTCTTCGTTTTTTTTAAGTCGAAAGGATTTGTTCACATTTAAACAGAAAGCTTTTCACGACCTTCTTGACGACGCTTGCTTAAAATATTTCGCCCACTTTTGGTCGCCATACGAGCACGAAATCCGTGAACTTTCTGGTGTTTAAGTTTGCTAGGTTGATAGGTACGTTTCATATCGAGTCCTCCAAGCCGTAATAATACGCGCATAAAATTATAGGCATTAACCAAACAAAAAGTCAAAGAAAATAACGCTATTATCATAAGAAAATTATCTATCAACACCCAAAAAACAAAAAAATTCGATGCACAAGCACCAAATGAAGTTATCCACACTTTCCACTGTTAAAAACAATTATCCACATAGTTATCCACAATGGAAAGTTGTGGAAACTGTGGAAAGTGCTATTATTTCGGTTGTTTTTTGGTTCTTATTGTGGATAAAGTAATTTTACAAATAAAAGTCTATACTTGCTCACATTTTGGTTTTATAATTCATACATCATGGTGACCCCAAGCTTATCAGAAATAGCCCAAATTTGGGAACGTGTTTTGGACCGTGTAGGTCAAAAAATTAACGATCGTCATATTTTCGATTCCTTTTTCGCCGATTCTTATATTCACACTGTTCAAAACGATGAAATTGTAGTGGTAGCAAACTCTGGTTTGGCAACCAATCTTCTATCTACTCGCTATTCAGATCTGATTAGCCAAGCGGTTTTGGATGTTACTCAAACAAACTTTAAATTAAAATTTCTCCAAAAAGATCAACTGGAAAAAATTCCAGCCCCAAAAACACAAAAAGCGTCTTTTTTCACCAATTCGTTCGTCAATCGTAAATTTACCTTCGATAATTTTGTGGTGGGCACATCTAATCGTGAAGCTTATCAAGCTGCGATTTTAATTGCATCTAATCCAGGAAAGCTCTTTAACTACAATCCCCTTTTTATTTATTCTCAATCCGGATTAGGAAAAACTCACTTGTTACACGCGATTGGTAATTATATTAAAGAAAACGCTTCTGCTCTGAATGTTCTTTATATTACGACCGATGAATTTGTCGATGAATTTATTAAGTATGTGAGTGGTGAAAAAGATAAAGAAAACATGAAAGACTTTTTCAAAAACGTCGATGTATTAATGGTCGATGACATTCAATTCCTCGCAGAAAAAACCAAAACCGAAGAAATGTTCTTTTATATTTTTAATAATTTGGTGAACGCGGGAAAACAAATTATTTTAACGAGCGACCGACATCCCAGTGAGATTCGCGGCATTGAAAGTCGCTTAGTATCAAGATTTAACTCTGGCTTAACTATGAATATTTTGGTCCCCGATTTAACAACTCGTGTAGCAATATTGAAACAAAAAATCCAAGCGAATGGATTAGATATTACATACTTCGACGAAGATGTCCTGGATTTCTTTGCAGAACGTTTTTCAAATAACGTTCGCGAATTAGAAGGGGCGTTAAATCGTTTGCTGTTTTACGTTATTAATATTAAACAAACGAACCATATTACGATGGAATTAGCCATGGAATCCGTTCAACCTTTGATGGGTTCATCGACTCCAACAAGTTCCCTCACCGAAACAAGAATTATTAACACTGTTGCAGACTATTACAATTTAACCTCTAATCAAATTACTGGAAGAATCCGAACGAACCAAATTGCCATGGCCCGACATATCGCTATGTACTTGATCCGATCACTCCTTGATATGCCTTTTTTGAAGATTGGTTCCCTCTTTGGCGGGAAGGATCATTCAACGGTGATGAATGCCGTTTCAAAGGTGGAGAAATCGTTGAAAGTTGATAATGCGATTGCAACCGCCGTTCAACAACTCAAACAACGGTTAAAAAAGATTGCTTAAATCGATAAAATTTAGTCGTTCCTTCCTATTAGAATTATGGTAAAATAAGAGAGCAAATAAGGGGCTAATACCGGTTATCCACAAAAACCACACGCCTTATTATTAGTCTTATCTTTTAAGGAGATAATTAATTAGTATGAAATTTACAGTCCTTCGTGAAGAACTCCTCAAGAATCTACAAATTGCCTCACGGGCAATTGCAGCTAAAAATCCTATCCCAGTTCTAGCTAATTTTAAATTAGTTATGAACGAGAAGGGATTGACAATTTTGAGTTCGAATAACGAACTATCAATCGTGACACGCGTTCCGATGGTCATTCAAGGAAAAACCATTCTCTCGGATATCGAAGAAGGTGGTACGTTAGTGAACGCCAAACTTTTCACCGACATCGCTCGTAAAGTGGAAGGGGAATCACTAACCGTCGAATTATTTGATGGAACTGTTGTTCATGTGAGTGATGGTCGATCCACCTATAAACTCAATTCCGTCAAAGTTGAAGAATATCCTGAATTAGATGTGGATGCGGCCGGAGTTCGTCTTGACATCGCCTCTAAAGTGCTTAAGAAGGTTGTTGAACAAACCGCTTTTGCTGCATCAACCAAAGAACAACGTCCCATCATGACTGCGGTTAATTTGGACGTTGGTGAAGGGAAATTAGTGGCAACCGCGACGGATTCGGCAAGATTATCACGAAAAGAAGTTGTGATTGATTCACCTGTTAAGTTTACCGCAAATGTACCAGCGAAAACGTTGGTCGATGTGGTGGGGTTACTAGATAATGAAGACCAAGTGACCTTGTCGACTACTGACAAACGTATTACTTTTGAATTTGGGACAACCATGCTTATCTCTCGATTGGTGGGTGGAGAATATCCTAACACTGCCAATATTATTCCCAAAACGACGAATTTTGCCCTGGTCGCCAACGCCAAAGAATTAATGGCTGCGTTAGAACGTGTAGCTTTATTATCTGTCGAACGGGAAAATGTCATTAAATTTACGTTATCAGAAACCTCCGTTGAAGTTTCTAGTAAATCAGCTCAAGTGGGATCAGCGAGCGAAGCGTTAACGCACTTTTCCTTTAATGGGGATAAATTTGAAATTAGTTTCAACGCTGGATATTTAATGGAAGCCATTCGCGCGGCGGATGCTGAAGACGTCAAAATTGGGTTTTTAGGCGAAATGAGACCTTTTGTTATTAAGAACGATAAAGATGACTCCCTTGTGCAACTTGCAACGCCAGTGCGCACGTATTAGCCTTTAAAATCGATTTTACACTAGGGTTAGGGAATATTAATATTCCCTAATTTTTCTTTTTGTGGTATAATTTATGACGGTTAGAATGTGTTAAACAGTAGCGAATCCACCCTTGAAATCGGCATACACACCCCTTACATCCAATTGGGGCAGTTTTTAAAAATGACCGGACTCATTAATACGGGCGGAGAAGTAAAACAATACCTTCAACACCATGTTGTGGTTGTCAACCAAGTCGTCGATCAACGACGCGGACGAAAGCTTTATCCTGGTGATACTCTTTTGATTGAAGGTCACCAATATGTGATTCGTGCGTTATGATCATTGATGAAATTGAGTTGACCAACTATCGTTCTTATACATATTGTCGTATTTCTTTTGATCGAAAGATGAATGTCATCCTTGGTGAAAATGGAAGTGGAAAAACAAATCTCGTTGAAGCGATTCATTATTTGTCCCTTGGTCGTTCATTTCGAACATCTGACGATGCTCGGTTAATCAAAAATAACGAAAAAGAAGCTCGCATTAAGGCGACGGTGTCGGGAGTTGGTCTGAAAAAGACCCTTGAAATCATTTTGACTCCACAAGGAAAAAGGGTATTGCTAAACTTTAAACCTATTCACCGATTATCTGAACTTTCCAGCGTTGTTAATGTATTGGTGTTTGAACCTCGTGATGTCTTGATGTTTGATGATGCACCCCGCGTGAGGCGTCAATTTCTAGATATCACCTTATCCAAACTTCACCCTCATTATTTAACCCATATCACGTTGTATGAAAAAATCTTGAAAGAGCGTAACGAATTGTTGAAACAACCCACGGTTGATCGTCAACACCTCGCCATCCTAACCGAACAACTCGTGGAAGCGAGTTTTCCCCTTATGGAGGCTAGATCATCTTATCTAACTCAAATCAACCGAGTTCTTTCTAAAGTGGTTGGATTGATTAAAGGGGAAAAATTCAACGTCGACCTCCAGTACGTGCCATATGTTTCCTTGCAAGGGGATTATCCACGTCAAGCTCGCTTACTTTATGAAAAAGCACTTGAACAAGATGTCAAGCGAAAAACGACTACCCTTGGAATTCACCGAGAAGACTTTGTTGTGGTGTATGACGATCAAGCAATTGCCTCCTTTGGTTCTCAAGGAGAAAATCGAATCGTCGCACTCGGCTTAAAGTTGTCTCCTTACTTCCTAATTGAAGAGAAAGAGAAAAAACCGATTATTGTACTCGATGATGTCCTTTCTGAGCTCGACGATCAAACGCAACACCGACTCTTATTATTTTTAGAAAAACTGGAACAAGTCTTTCTAACCACAACTCACTACCCCAACAACCAACATACTCAATTCGATATACAAAACCATATCA
This sequence comes from Bacillota bacterium, assembly GCA_030831415.1. GTDB lineage: Bacteria > Bacillota_I > Bacilli_A > RFN20 > CAG-826 > UBA970. The sequence goes on from JAURLC010000014.1 coordinate 7,425, forward strand.
TTACAAGGAGGCCACACCATGGCAGATGAAACTCGATTAGAAAAGGAAAAACGCGAACTCGCTGAAGAGAAGGCACGTGAAAAGGTTAGTACCGACTATAACGCGAGCAGTATTCAAGTTCTTGAAGGACTTGAAGCGGTGCGTAAGCGTCCTGGTATGTATATTGGAACAACCAGTGCTGCCGGTTTACACCATTTAGTGTGGGAAATTGTCGATAACTCAGTGGATGAAGCGTTAGCGGGCCACGCAACCCATATTCACGTCACGTTAAAAGCGGATGGGTCGATCGTTGTTGAAGATAACGGACGAGGCATTCCGGTCGATGTTGTTGCTAAATCTGGCAAACCAGCATTAGAAACCGTCTATACTGTCTTGCACGCAGGTGGTAAGTTCGGTGAGGGTGGCGGATATAAAGTATCGGGTGGTTTGCACGGTGTAGGTGGTTCGGTTGTCAACGCGTTATCGGAGTGGATGCACGCTGAAGTTCGTCGAGGAGGCAAACGTTACCGAATCGAATTTGCAAACGGCGGTAAAGTGGTTCAACCTGTTCACGAAGTGGGAGCGGCTGAGGGAAGCGGGACAACCGTTTCTTTTAAAGCAGATCCAACAATCTTTACTGAATCCACAACGTATCATTATGAAACCATTCGAGATCGACTCCGCCAAATGGCGTATTTAAACGCTGGATTAAATTTGAGTATTGAAGATCAACGAGGTGAAACACCTGTTAAAGAAGTGTTTTATTTTGAGGGTGGGATTAAAGAATTCATTCAATACATCAACAAAAATAAAGACCCGTTATTCCCTGAAGTAATTTATGCATATGGTTCGGAAAACGGTATTTTTGCAGAAATTTCCATTCAATATAACGAGGGATTCATCCCATCGATTTATTCGTATTGTAATAACATTAACACGCACGAAGGTGGCGCACACGAAGACAGTTTCCGTGGTGCGATTACCCGTGTGATGAACAAGTACGCCGTTGAACAAAAACTCATTAAAGAAAAAGATGATGCTTTTACCCAAGATGATGTTCGTGAAGGGATGGCGGCAATCATATCGGTTAAACACCCCGATCCTCAGTACGAAGGACAAACCAAAACGAAATTAGGCAATGCTGAAGTTCGTCCGATTGTGAATGCAATTGTCGCTGAAGGTGTGATGCGATTTTTATTAGAAAATCCCAAAATCGCCAAACAAATCATTGATAAGATTCAACTAGCAGCGGACGCACGTGTTGCTAGTCGATTAGCGAAAGAAAATGTCCGTCGTAAAACCGCATTAGAATTCTCAACCTTACCCGGAAAACTCGCCGATTGTTCTTCCAAAGACCCATCCGTTTCTGAGTTGTACATCGTTGAAGGAAACTCTGCGGGTGGTTCTGCAAAAAACGGACGTGATCGTGAAACGCAAGCCATCTTGCCATTGCGAGGAAAAATTTTAAACGTACAAAAAGCACAAATGAAGAAGATTTATGCGAACACCGAAATTGGCAACATGATTACCGCGATTGGTGCGGGGATGTTACCCGAATTTGACCTTGGCAAATCTCGTTATCACAAAATCGTCATTATGACGGATGCTGACGTGGATGGAAGCCACATTCGCGTTCTATTGTTAACATTCTTCTTCAGATACATGCGACCACTGATTGAAGCGGGGTATGTTTATATTGCTCAACCACCTTTATATAAAGTGGAACACCATCAAAAATCGTATTACGCCTACAACGATGGTCAATTATCACAAATCAAGAAACAACTCAATCTTCTGGAAGGATACCCATTCCAACGATATAAAGGGTTAGGGGAAATGGACGCTGATCAGTTGTGGGAAACCACCATGGATCCTAAAGCAAGAAAAATGTTACGTGTTACCTTGCAAGACGCCATTGAAGCAGATTCTGTGTTTGATGCGTTAATGGGTGAAAATGTTGAACCTCGTCGTGATTTTATTGAAAAGAACGCAGTGTTTGTGAAAAACCTCGATATTTAAGGAGAACACCATGGAAGATAACAAAGAAGATTACATCCAAGAGGGAATTGAAGCGGGGTTAAAAGACGTTGATATTTCAGGCGAAGTAAAAACCGCCTTTTTAGACTATTCGATGTCGGTCATTGTCTCGCGTGCGATTCCGGATGTTCGGGATGGATTAAAACCTGTTCACCGAAGAATTATTTTCGGTATGAACGAACTAGGAATGCAATCCGATAAGCCGTATAAGAAATCGGCTCGTATTGTTGGGGATGTCATGGGTAAATTTCACCCTCATGGTGATCAAGCTATTTATTCAACGCTCGTTCGATTAGCGCAACCTTTCTCGATGCGTTATACACTTGTCGATGGTCATGGTAACTTTGGTTCGATTGACGGAGATGAAGCTGCCGCGATGCGTTATACCGAGGCACGTATGGCAAAAATGGCGATGGAAATGGTGAGAGATATTAATTCTGACACCGTTGATTTTGTGGATAACTATGATGGAACGGAAAAAGAACCGGTTGTTTTACCATCACGCTTTCCCAACCTTCTTGTCAATGGTGGTTCGGGGATTGCTGTTGGGATGGCAACGAACATGCCGACGCATAATTTGCGTGAAGTTGTTGAGGGAATTAAGGCGTATGTCGCCAACCCTGAGATTGAAATTTCCGACTTGATGGAGATTGTTCAAGGTCCGGATTTCCCTACTGGTGGTATTTTACTTGGTCGTTCAGGGATTCGTGATGCCTTCACAAAAGGAACAGGATCTATCGTGATTCGATCGAAGACGGATATTGAATACATGGACAATGGAAAAAAACGGATTGTCATCAAGGAAATACCGTATCAAGTCAATAAAGCGACGATGATTGAAACGATTGCACGCCTTGCCAATGAAAAAATCATTGAAGGAATTACCGATATTCGTGACGAATCCAACAAAGACGGGATTCGTGTCGTCATTGAATTGAAAAAAGAGGTCATACCAGAAGTCATCCTCAATCAATTGTTCAAACATAGTCAAATGCAAATTAGTTTTGGGATTATTAATCTTGCGCTTGTGAATGGACAACCCAAAGTGCTTAATTTAAAAGAATTAATGCAACATTACATGGATCACCAAGTGGTGGTGCTTGAACGTCGCACACAATTCCAATTAGGAAAAGCGTTAGATCGTATTCATATCGTTGAAGGATTCTTGGTTGGGATTAACAACATTGATGAAATTATTCAAATTTTAAAACAATCTGCTAACACTGAATCGGCTCGACTTGCGTTGGGCGAACGGTTTAGTTTATCGGAACGCCAAACCAAAGAAATTGTGGATATGCCACTTCGTCGATTAACCGGCTTGGAAAAACAAAAGCTAGAAGATGAAAAACTATCCTTAGAAAAAGACATTGCGTATTATCGCGAACTTTTAGCATCACATGCCATGGTTCAATCGGTCATTTTAAACGATTTAGACACCATTGCCGCCAAATTTGGTGACGATCGTGCCACCGAAATAACCGATGACACGTCATCTATTGAGGATGAAGATTTAATTCCTGTCAATCCAATCGTCATTACCGTGACAAAAAACGGCTATGTAAAACGGATGTCACCTGAAGTATTTAAGACCCAACACAAAGGGGGGCGGGGTGTAAAAGGAACAAACCTTAATGAGAACGATGTGGTGGAAATTATTGTCCACGCGAGCACACACACCGATATCTTGTTTTTCTCAAACTTAGGCAGAATTTACCGTCTTCGTGGATATCAAATACCCGAAATGAGTAAAAATGCAAAAGGAATACCCGTTGTAAACTTATTACCTTTTGATAAAGAAGAGGCCATTAAATCAATCATTCGTGTTGATGAATATGTTGAAAATCACCAACTCTTATTTGTGACGGAACGAGGGGTTGTTAAACGAACGAATATTACCGAGTTTTCAAGAATTAATCGCAACGGTAAAATTTGTATTACCTTGCGAGAAGGGGACATGCTTTTGGATGTGAAACATACAGATGGTTCGCAACGTGTGGGATTAGCCTCCAGCGAAGGCAAACTTGTTGCCTTCGATGAAAATGATATTCGATCGATGGGACGAACGGCCGCTGGCGTAAGGGGTATGAGTGTTCCTAAAAACCACAAAGTCGTTAGTGTAACGATTTCTTCAGAAGGAAAATTCATTCTCGTTGTATCAGAAAAAGGATATGGCAAAAAGACTCCATTTGAAGATTACCGAGAAACAAAACGCGGCGCAAAAGGTGTTTATACGATCAAATCAGATGCCAAAATAGGTAAACTCGTCGCGATGAACGCGGTGAATGGGGAAGAAGATTTACTCATTGTTACCAAAGCAGGTATCGTCATTCGCATTAACCTTGCTAGAGTGAGTGAGCAATCCCGTCAAACTATGGGTGTACGTCTCATTCGATTGGATGAAAAAGATGTCGTTTCTTCGATTGCGGTCGTTGAACCATCCACGGATCCTGAAGAAGAAATAACGGAAGTACCGTCACAAGAGGAATAAAGCATGTTAGATTTCAATTGGATCAAGTCTAAGCCAGAAGAAGTCCAAAAACGACTACAAATGAAAGGTTTTTCAGTAGACTTTTCTGAAGTAATTTTGTTAGATCAACAGCGAAGAAACTATCTCTTGGAAATTGAACAGGTCAAAGCAGAAGCAAACAAATTATCCGCATCAGTTCCTTTAATAAAAAAAGAAGGTGGCGATGTTCAATCAATTTTCTCTCGTGTAAAACTTCTCAACGCTTCTATTCAAGATAAAGAAAAAGAAATGAAAGTGCTTGAAAA
>JAURLC010000015.1 GCA_030831415.1 Bacillota bacterium
TATGGGGTCATAGCTCAGCTGGGAGAGCGCCTGGTTTGCAACCAGGAGGTCAGGGGTTCGATCCCCCTTGGCTCCACCATGAATAGCTGCGTAGCTCAGTTGGCCAGAGCGTCCGGTTCATACCCGGCAGGTCGAGGGTTCGAATCCCCCCGCAGCTACCAAGTTGACCAAATTAACATCCTTAAGGGGTGTTTTTTTTATGCTTATTACTCGTATAATGATAGAGAGGATGTTTATGAATATTTTACAAACGTTTGATTTGAAAAAAACATATCGTCGAACGCATGCCTTAGATGGTGTGAACATTACCATTCAAAAAGGTGATATTTATGGGTTTATCGGGAAAAATGGTGCGGGGAAAACCACACTGATTCGTTTAATTACAGGCGTTGCTGAACCCACGTCGGGATCTTTTTCTTTATTTGGCGAAAGGACTCCCTTGGCGAACATTCGTGCACGTAAACGCATCGCCGCGGTCGTTGAATCCCCTGCACTCCATATGAACTTATCTGCGTATGAGAATTTAAAGCTTCAATGTATTTTGTTGGGTATTGCTCAACCGCATCAAAAAGTGATTGAAGAAGTGTTAACCAAAGTCGATTTATTATCGTTACTCGTTGAAAAGAAAAAGAAAGCGAAAAACTTTTCTTTAGGGATGCGTCAACGCTTAGGTATTGCCATGGCCCTCATTTCCAATCCTGAGTTTCTCATTTTAGATGAACCGAATAACGGTTTAGATCCTGAAGGAATTCGCGATATGCGGGAATTACTGTTACGGTTGAATAAAGAAGATGGGTTAACGATTTTAGTGAGCTCACATATATTATCCGAGTTAGCCAAACTTGCAACGCGTTATGGATTTATCGATAAAGGCAAAGTGTTACGCGAGTTATCAGCAAGTGAACTAAACCGTGAGTCACGCCAAGCAACCGTCTTAAGTTTAAGTAAACCGTTACTATCGGAAGCGGGGCTTAAAGAAGCTGGATTAAAAGACTATGAATTATCTGGCTCAACGTTGAAAATTTTTGGGACACAATCCACGAATAAATATTTAGCGGTATTAGCCCAAGCGGATATTGAAGTCATGAACATAACGAAAGAAGCCGATGATTTAGAGACGTTCTTTATGTCGATGATTGGAGGCAAATAACATGAAACGATTACTCGCCTTAGAATTCAATCGACTGTTACGTCAAAAATCCGTGATTATTATTGGGATTATCATCGTCATCATTTCTCTTTCTCAAGTTGGGGTTGCTCAAGCAACTGCATATGAAGATTTTATGGGCAATATGGTATATACGTTCACGGCACGAAGTATCATTGAATCCAGTTTTCAACTCGGAAACTTTCAAATTCTTCTGATCGGTGTCATTACGAGTTTGTTTATTGCCACCGACATTACGCAAGGAACGATTCGCAATAAATTGATTGCTGGATACTCGAAAATGGAAGTGTACCTCACGCAAATGATCGTATCGATTAGTATTACAATCATTGGGTTGTTGTTATACCACATTTTACCTTTGCTTTTTTCGGGGGTGATTACGTTTCCCATTACCCAAGAAGATTCAGGTTCGCTTGCCAACTTTTTCATTCATGTTGGTTTTGGTTACTTACTCGTGATCGTAGGGGTTGTGTTAACAACGTGGATTGCGATGAAAGCAAAATCAACAGCAGGAGCAATCATCTTTACATTATTAATCTTTATTCTTAGTCCAACACTGATTATCATTGCCAAATCTGTTGTCGAAGGAATCCTCCTTGTCAACATTGATCAATTCACGGATTTTGAATTATTTGAAGCAACCCAACGTCAAATTCATGAAATTTTTGAGTGGGTTTATTTTTATCAAATTCAACGGTTAAATGGTCCGGTTAGTTTATTTGAACTTATTTTTGGAGAACAAGGCATTAATTTCTTTGCCGAAGCAACCCAATCATACATATGGAAAACGCTGATCTCATCGTTTGTTTTGTTGGGGTTACTTATTGGTGTGGGTGGTTGGCGATTTTCAAAGTCTGATTTACGTTAATTAGGGTTGTGCACCCTCAATTATTTGTTTTAAATCAAAAGAAGAATTAAGGCTCTCCATTTCCAATTCAATCACGAACAATTCATTGTTATTGATAACATGAATCGTTAAAGACAATTCATTTTCTTCTAACATCATCCATGCAGATTGAACTTCATCTCCGGATTGAAGAATGTTTTGTGTATTTTGCTCTATAAAAGTTGATTCAATTGAATACGCGCCATTAAAAGGTTCGTTCGTTAATAAAGTCACATCATTCGATGTTAATCCCATTACATTAAACGAAGGTAAACTTGCTTTAAAGGCGAAAAAATCGTCTTCTGATGCGACTGTAGGATTTGTTAAAGGCGATCCAAAGGAACCTCGGTAACGATGATAAAGTTGGTTATCATTTTGTTCCCACAAATCAACTTGTTCGTTGCTTGGAGCAAGTGGATCGAGAATTGCCGCGGACGTATCATTATATGCAAAATAAAATTCATTACCGTCTAGTGTTTGTTCATTATAGCGTCTTAAAGTTCCTAACGTGGAAAAAATACCATTTGTAAATAGGGATTGAAAAGCTTCCAACGTAAGTAGATTCGAAACTATGTCATCTCCAGGTAAAAAAACATCCACCATCCCAATATTTGTTAAGCTCATCAGCCATGAAGCGGATTGAGATGTCGTGTTGTTGGTTGCATTCACGGAAATATAAAGCGAGGCAAAATCATTAACAGAACCATAAGCATCTAGAAAGACTTCGTCAATTGTGTATTGTTCAAGGATATCTTCACGAATAAGAGTAGAGTATGAGGTTGGATCTAATCGATAACCCCCTAATGTGAAATCCTCGATGATATCTTCTTCACGAAGAGCATCGATGTCAATTAAGAATTGGTCAGTTGTTTGTGCTAAATACGTGGTTTCATCAATAATCATATTGACATAGTCTGATAACGAATCATCCATTGACCATTGGAGGTAATTGACCCCATCCCATTCGTAAAATGTAGAAGGATTACTAAAATCTTGTCCATCATTGATTTCAAATGTCTTGCCGTCCCGTTCCGCATAAAACTCGACTTCATATAATGGTCCCTCACTTCTTGTTTGAGAAAGTGAATAATTTTGTAACGTTTGAACATTGGATAAAATATCCAAGAAGTTCGTCGGTTCAACGACGAAAGGCGGATAGATCGTTGTTTGGTCAAAGTAAAGTAATGTGAATTCGGCAAGATAGGATGTTCCATCTTTGTCGAATTCAAGTCGAATATTGACAAGAGGTCCTGTAAGGAAAGATTCATAGAAAAGAACTTGACCTACTAGGTTCGTCGCATTCTCAAGGAACGCATCATTAACAAGCGCGTCAATTCCTTGTGGTAACAAAGGATACATCGCAACATTCATTTCTGGATTTATGGCAGGTTGTTGCAAATCAATCCAGGCGGATTCGAGTTCAATTGCACGTAATGGATAAAAATCATTTACAAAATTATCATAGGTAACTTGATCAATGGTTTCACTGACGGTTGCACCTTGAATACTCGTAATTTGTTCAAATGTTCCTTCACTGGTTTCATTAACATAGGCTTGATCAAATGTACCAAAATCGGTTAAGAGGAATTCCTTTCCGTCACGTTGACCTAAAATATCCAAAACAATCGGATTTTCTTCTGTAGACGAAAGATTTTCTTCAATTGTGTAAATGAAAGAGTGATTAGTCGTGTCGTCAAGAATCATATTGATAAAGAACGTTGGATAATCGAGTAAATCGGTAGGCAAAGAGACTTGAGTTGTCCCAATTTGCGTATAAGATATCGTAATCGTTTGGCTAAGACTCTCATCTTCAGGATGAATACTTTTAACGATGATTTGGATTTCACCTGTTTCCGGATCTCCGTAAATGATCACTTCATCCATCTCCTCGGTGGAATCAACGCCGACAAACCAATCATCATAGTAATTCGGTGATAAGACATATACTCCTTCAGTCTCATCAAAGCTAAACCAAGCATCCTCTACACTTAAAGGATCGATAAACCCTAGAGGAGACAGCAGTAAAATAGCAGAAAATGAATCAAGAGGTGTGGCTAACCATTGATTGTTTTCTGTTTGCGTATACAAAACAGAACTTTCTTCATTTGTTAAATCTAAATAAAAGTTAATTGTTTCGTTATTTTCAGGATCGAATAAAGATCCAAATATGAGCGGTTGAGCGACTTCATAATAATAAATATCAAATGAATCGACAGTTAATGACATCGTATAATTTCCATTTTCCATGTCTTTCATCATTTCTGAAACAAGCAAACGTGTTGTCGTTTCGCTACTTGAAACGATAGCGGATGTCGTCGATGTATCGTCAAGAGAACTTAGTGAGGCATCCATTGAACTACTAGCGATAGGATCACCACAGGCTGCAAGCAATGCAGATACTGCAAACATAGTAAAAAAAGATATTGGTTTCATTATTTTCTCCTCTTAATTTCACCGTATCATAATTTGTTTATTTTTTGATATCAGATTTGTAAAGAATCTTAAATAACCATATAATAGAATTATGAAAAAAATATCGATATTCACTGTTATTTTAGTCCTAAGTAGTTGCCAACTTTCTCAACCCTCTAGTTTTGAAAGTTCAGCTAGTAATGAAACCTCGATGGTGACGAGTGAGCGTAGTGATTCATCCACAGTAAGTAGTGAGAGTGAATCCTCTCAAACGACAGAAACTTCCTCTAGCTTAGAAGAAACGAGCATTGGTCCTTCTTCACTTGCTTTGTTTGAATATACGTATACTGCATCGCCTGGTCCAAATGAGATGTTTATGTATTGGCGACACGTGGCCACTGGCAAACTGCTTTCTAAAGAAACACCTTTCACTACCTTGGTAGAAACAAGTGAAGATATCGAAGCGGTGTATCGTCGTGTTGGAGAATACTTTTATTCGACTCAATTTGAAACCGGTAAAAGTTCTTATGTACGTGCGCCGCTTGTTTTAGACAATGAAACGTGGATGTTTGAAGATGCGGTAACGGGAAACCTTTCGGGAGATAAGGTCGTCTCAGGACGGGCCGCTCGCCTTCACGGAGGTGGCAGTATTGCCACCACTTTCGA
>JAURLC010000016.1 GCA_030831415.1 Bacillota bacterium
CTACCCTTATAAGCGTTTTTCCAACCTTGCTATTTGAATCGTTTGATACGTCCTTTTTATCGTCGATGGACGCGATTATTTCTCTTATTTACGTAGGAATTGTTTCCAGTGTCATCGCCTATTCTTTACAAGTGGTCGGTCAAAAACGAAGTAGTAGTGCTCCTACTGCCTCATTAATGATGAGCTTAGAAGGAGTCTTTGCCACCATATCGGGGGTGCTTTTTCTAAACGAAGTCATTTCATGGACCCAAGCGTTCGGGATGTTCCTTATTCTTACGGGTATCGTCCTTGCTCAAATTTCTTTTTATTTTTTTAAGAAAACCCCTACTCAACGGCGTATTGATACGATAGAATGAAGAAGTATGAATGTTAATCTCCATATTGTGACGTTATTTGTTCGTGATTATGATGAAGCGATTCAGTATTACACCCAAACCATGGGCATGGTGCTCATTGAAGATATTTTGATTACCACTTCACGACGATGGGTTAAAATTGCGCCTGACTTACAATCACCGATGCATATTTTGCTTCATGTTCCTTTGGTTAAAGAAGATGAAACCTATATCGGTCATCAAGCAGGGACGCGTCCTTTACTCGTTCTCAATACGTTTGAAATTGAAAAGACCGTCCAAACACTGGTTGCAAAAGGTGTGCAATTTAGCAAGTCCATTACACAAGAAGTTTATGGTCGACGGGCGCAATTCCATGATCTTTATGGCAATCTATGGGAAATTGTTCAATATTCTGTGTTCCAACCTCAAGGTTAATTGCCTCAATAGACTACTTTTGATAAAGTAAAGTTATGTTAAACCTTGTCTTTGCTAAACAAACGACCAATAAATTCATCGGCCTCAATATCATTTATTTTGTGTTCTTTTTTGGATTATATACACTCGTGGATTGCTTTAATATGTCGTATGCCGAAATGGGACAAACCTTTGGTTGGTATTTACCTGTAATCAATATTGGATTAAACCTTATCATGGCATTCTTATCGATGGCGATGATGGGCTTAACGTCTGCCCAGTTTGATTTTTCAGGAAAAGAATCAAAAGGATCCAATTTAACCTTTGCTTCGGTATTCTTTGGCATTTTAACGTATGGATGCACGCCTTGCGTTATTTCCTTTTTTGCATCCTTAGGCATTGCCTTTTCCGTAATAGCGTTGCCGCTTGCAGGCTTACCGTACAAGTTTATTTCCCTTGCCTTATTAATTATTGGGCTCCTTTGGGTGATTCGTTCGATCAAGCATACCACGTGTCAAGTCGATTTCTCAAAAACAAACTCGATTGAAAAACCTCGTCTTTAAGAGATTTTTTCATTACGAAAGCGTTTTCTTCAAAATTGACAGTCTTGAAGCCTACTTGGTGAATAATCTTTGGTAAAATAAAGAGGAAAGGATGACGTCATGGAACATACAACATTTGTCCTCATCAAGCCTGATGCAATGAAACTAGGTTTAGCTGACACGATTCTTGAAAGTTTTCGTCAAGAAGGCTTAACGGTTTTACGCTCGAAAAAAGTACGAGTCGAAAAAGAAAAGATTCTTACCCATTATGAGGATGTCCTTGCCCGCCTTAACAAAGATTATTTAGCTCAAGCTATCCTCGATGAATTTCTAGATCAGGAAGTGATGATTCTTGTGCTGAGTGAACAAGGCCATGATCCTATCACCCATGTAAGAACAATTATTGGGGCAACCGACCCTTCCAAAGCCGAACCTTCCTCGCTCCGTGGACAATTCATTCACGATACGTTGGAACAATCGATTATTGAAAAGCGATGGTTACGTAATTTAATCCACGCTTCAGATTCCCCAGAAGCCGTAGTAAAAGAAACCGCTCTTTGGTTTGATCGCTAATAAAAATGAACGAAAAGAAGGGATTGTCTCCCTTTTTTTCTTTTGTATAATTCCTCTTTTTATTCGCACCTTTCATTGATAAAATAGAAGCAATGAAACTTACCAAACGTGTAAAACAGCTCATGTCGCTTATGACGTTAGAAGAAAAGGTCGGACAACTGCATCAAGTTCCACCTTTCTTTTTTTCCGATGAACTCGTCAATGAAGTGGCTGGCCCTTTACGCAAATACAAAATTTCACCCACGCAGCTATTTCATGTGGGATCGATCTTAGGGACGGCAGGACCTGAAGAAATGAAACACCTGCAATCGATGTATTTACAACGATCCCGCCTTAAAATTCCACTGCTGTTTATGGCGGACATAATTCACGGGTATAAAACTATTTTTCCTATTCCTTTAGCGATTGCGGCAACGATGGATCCAAAGCGAAGTGAAACCGCTGCACGTATTGCGGCAAAAGAAGCAACAACCTCTGGGATTGCCGTCACCTTTTCTCCGATGGCTGATTTAGCACGAGACGCACGATGGGGAAGAGTGATGGAAAGCTCCGGCGAAGACCCGTTTGTCAATTATCACATGACGTATGCTGCCGTCAAAGGGTATCAAGGAAGTTCGCTGAAAGATCCTAGTACGCTTGCTGCATGTGGCAAACACGTCGTTGCTTATGGAGCAGGGATTGCTGGAAAAGACTATACCCAAGCCGAATTATCCAAACATAGTTTGTATCAATATTATTTAGAAGGATATCGTGCATGTGTCGATGCGGAAGCACGTTTACTCATGTCATCGTTTAATGTAGTTGAAGGTATTCCTTCGACGGTATCATCCTTTGTGTTAAAAACATTAATTCGTAACCATCTAGGATTTAAAGGCGTTATCATTTCCGATTACGACTCATTGAATGAAGCCCAATTCCATCGTGTCACTTCATCGGGGGAAGAAACCGCGTTGAAAGGCATTGAGGCTACCTTAGATATTGAAATGTCTAGTGCGATTTATCAAAATCATTTAATTCCATTGATCGAGCAAGGAAAGGTTTCTGTTAAATTACTCAATGATGCTGTTGGGCGTGTGTTAATGCTCAAAGAAGAACTTGGTTTATTGGATGATCCGTATCGTGGGTTAAACCCTGCTTTAGAAGCAACACTTCCTTTATCCGAAAACCATTACAAAGCCGCGTATGATGTTGCTAAGGCATCGCCCATTTTATTAAAAAATGAACAAGCATTACCTTTATTACCTGAAGAAGAGATCGTTTTTGTAGGGTCCTTATTAGATGAACAAAATTTATTAGGCGCATGGGCGTGGCATGGTGAAGTAGAGCGTACCTCCTCGTTAGCGATGGTACTTCGCCAACGGTATTCTTTTCCATTACTGATGACCGATTCATTAGAAGAAACTGACCTCAAGACGATTCAAAAAGCAAAAAAAGTGGTTGTGTTTGTCGGTGAACGTTCCAAAGAATTTGGCGAAGCTCGAAGTAAAATGTCCCCAACATTATCCGATGAACATCAACGTTTACTTCAAACGATATTAAGCATCAATCCTAATGTAATTACTGTCGTGATGGCAGGTCGTCCGCTCGTATTATCGCCAACTGTGGTAGCTTCCCAAGCGATCTTATATAGTTTTTATTTAGGGTCTGCTATGGCCGATGTCCTTGTGGACACTTTATTTGGTGGTATAAATCCTTCTGGAACATTACCGATGACCTTAGCTTCCGATGTAGGTCAGTTACCCATTCATACGTTAAGCTTACCCACTGGACGTCCATTTGAAGGTAAGACGTATACGTATACCTCTCATTATATTGATGGAGGTAATACACCCTTATTCCCGATGGGATTTGGTTTGAGTTATACCTTTTTTTCCATACAAAAAGCACACAAATTACATGAAAATGAGGATCAAATCGATCTTGATGTGACCGTACAAAATACAGGACATGTGTATGGGGAACATCCCATCTTTGTATATTTAAAAACACCGATTGTCGGTGTGGCCTTACCGGAGTATCAACTCATCGCGTTCAATCGTATGGGTCTTGAACCGGGCATGCGCCAAACGTTAACATTAACAATTGATAAAAAACATGTCTCGTATTATGACACTTCGTTTAAACGTCATCGTTTTGATGGGCCTTTCCATGTTAAGATAGTGTTAATGAATGAACAATATGAGGTTACACTTTGACATCATCCCACCGATGGATGGGGGGATTCATCTTTTTCACGTTAATCCTTGTTTCTTGTGATGGGTTTTTAACCCCTATTTCATCTCAATCTAGTGTTTTACCATCAAGTGAAAACCAGTCAACTACCGTCGTTTCTTCAACGACATCTTTGGAAAGTAATGCAACCTCAACCCCGAATAGTGTGCCTTTGACTTCCCAAGAAGTGGATCAATTATTTTCGCTTGTTGCATTCAATATTGACTATGTCACCGAAGATTATGCTTTACCTCAACCAGAAGCGCTTCAATCGATACTTTTTTGGGATTCACCCAATGGTGTGATTGAAGAAGGAATATTGCAGTATACCAATCCTATTAAGGATACATCGATTGATCTTTTTGCAACGATTACGTATGAAGGACGCAGTTATCAAGAAGCGTATGAAGTCATCATGAAAAGTCAGTTATTACCTCCAGCGGTGGATAAAAAAGCCCATTTACAGTTAACGCTTGACAATCAAGGCAGTGAGGCAGATATTGCCTATGAATACACCTTAAATGGAACATCTACCCTCTTGTATGATCAGCACGGTACGATGCAAACAAGTGAGATAACCAGTCCTTTTACAATTCGAACCCGTGGCCATTCCACACGGTTTATGCCGAAACGTTCGTATCGATTACGGTTTGATAAGAATACGTCTTTACTCGGGATGAAATCGGCGAAGAATTACATTTTACTTGCAAATTATATTGATCATTCCCAAGTTCGTAATGCGGTTGTTCATTACATGTCACGCTTTTATGATTCGCTTTATGCGATTGATTATCGTTTTATTGATCTATCGATAGGCGGTGTTTACTTAGGTAATTATTTATTAACCGAACGCGTAGAATTTCACCCTAATCGATTGGATGTCGATTTTATCCCTGATGCCCCTAACTTTGATAGTGGCTTTTTAGTTGAACTTGATTATCCCGGTATTGAATTCAATGGTGAAGGGACCAATGGAGTGGATATCTTCCCCATTGAAGGTCGTCCTTATGCGATGAAAGAACCCAATTTGGATACAATAGGTTATCAACCCAATCATTTTGCCTATATTCGGGATTATATGCAAACCGTGGCAACACGCTTAAAAGCCCGTCAATCGATTGATGACCTCATCGATATTGACAATTGGATTGATTATTTTCTTTTACAAGAAATCACGAAAAATGTGGATGTTGGTTGGGGCTCAGTGTATCTGGTCAAACAAACGGGTGAACCATTACGTCATATGCCCTTATGGGATTTTGATATTTCCATGGGACTCGGGAATTATTTTGATTCCGGACCGCAAGGGCATTGGGGATGGGCAGACTTTAATAAAAACGATTTCTTTACGTGGATGATGCAATATCCTACGATTAAAAATGCATTTAAAATTCGCCTTGCTGACTTTCAACAACGTGTCCTTCCTGAAGTTGTGATGTATTTAGAAGAGCATGCTCTTTCTTTTGCCCAACTTTTTGAAGACAATCAAACCTTATGGCCTCTTAATGTGTGTGAAGGGGGCTTTTGCCCGATAGTTTCTGAACTCATGAATAATACCGTATATCAAGATCATCTCGATTTTTTAACGTCTTTTTTAACGACACGAACCACCTGGATGAGACAAAACATCGTATAGTTTCCTAAAGTGTGCTATAGTCAATGAGTTATTGTTCGTTTAGGGAGGCTTAGATTTTCCTGAACCAAAAGGAGAACTATGCCGTCATTTACGCAATTGAATCTTTCTACGAGTCTATTAAAAGCGATTGAAAAACAAGGATACACCGAACCTACTGATATTCAAGCTCGCGCGATTCCTCTTTTATTAAATAAACAAGATGTCCTTGGTTCCGCCCAAACAGGGACGGGAAAAACCGCCGCCTTTGCCTTACCGATCATCCATCACTTAGAAGGATTCAAAGATCCCAAAGTTAAACGCCAAGTACAAGCGCTTATTTTAGCACCTACGCGTGAACTTGCGATTCAAATTCAAGAAAATTTTTTTGTTTATAGTCGTTTTTCTAATTTACGCATCAGCTGTTTCTATGGGGGAGTAAGTAAAGTTCCCCAAATGAAATCGCTCTATCACGGTGTTGATATTGTCGTAGGAACCCCGGGTCGTATTTTAGATTTAATTAATTCGAAAGCCCTTCATTTAAACCATATTCAACATGTGGTCCTCGATGAAGCCGATCAAATGCTCGACATGGGATTTTTACCTGATGTCAAAACCATTTTAAAAGGTATCTCTCAACCGCACCAAACCGCGTTATTCTCCGCGACGATGCCGGATACGATTCGATATTTAGCCCAACAAATTCTTCATAACCCAGAATATATTTCGATTACGCCTGTCGAACAACCTATTGATCGAATTCATCATGATACGATTGCCATCGAAAAAAACCAAAAATTATCCTACCTTTTATATCGATTAAAAAATCCTGAGATTACCTCGGCCCTTGTGTTTACACGTACCAAACGTGGAGCGAAACGCACTGCACTCAATTTAACTGCCCAAGGCATTGCCACGGTTGAATTACACGGCAACCAATCGCAACAAAAACGTAACGAAGCCATGAAGTCGTTTAAAGACAAAAAAGTTCGCGTCCTCGTCGCAACCGATATTGCTTCACGTGGTATTGATATTCATCAACTTTCTCATGTCATTAACTTTGATATGCCCGAAACTCCTGAAGCGTTTTTACATCGTATCGGTCGTACGGCTCGCGCAGGATTCTCAGGGTCCGTTATTCATCTTGTCTCACGTGAAGAATTATATTTACTCAAAGCGATTAACCGTCATACCGGGTTATCACTTGCTCCTTTAAAAGATAAAACGTTTGTGTTTGATTCCACGCTAGTGATTAAACGAGATGATGAAGAAGAGGAATCTTCTGGGTATCTTCGTCATCGACGACCCAAAGGGTATGTCTCGTCTTCTGCAGGCGGACAAGCGGGCAATCGTCCTGCTTTTCAAGGGGCACCTTCTTCGCGTCCACCTTATCAAGGGGGTGGAAGTGGTAGTAGTTATGGTCGTCCAAGCAAACGTTCCTTTGATCGTAAACCATCCGCGTCACAAGATCGCTCTAGTTCCTCCTTTGGAGAACAAAAAAAGCGTCCATTTCGACGCTTTACAAGTCGCAAACCTTCGAATTAAATTTCTGTATACTTTTCTTTCACTGCAATTCGATTTAACGCACGTGTGATGGCTGCTTTGGCTCTCATTTCATCCAGTTTTTCAGTCTTTTCTTTTAAGCGCTGTTCTGCACGTTTTAAAGAATCTTTTGCTCGATTGATATCAATTTGATCGACGCGTTCAATCGTATCCAAAAGAAGGACTACTTGATCGCGTTGCACAGAAAGAACACCCCCAGAGGTGGCATAGAAGACAGTTTGTTTATTTTCAATCAGATGAAGTTCACTTACCGTTACCACACTTAGTAAGGGAGTGTGGTTCGCAAGAATCCCCATTTGGCCTGCACTTGTCATGATGTTTAAAAGATCAATGTTTCCATCGAAGATCGTTTGTTTGGGTGTAATGATGCGTAAAGGAAACGTCATGTTATTTTAACGTTTCTGCTTTCTTTACTGCATCTTCAAACGACCCGACATACAAGAAAGCAGCTTCTGGTAAGGCGTCGCCTTTACCATCCAAAATGGCTTGAACAGAACGAACGGTATCATTGATTTTGACAAATTCACCGGGAATATTGTGAAAGGGTTCCGCGACGAAAAGAGGTTGTGATAAATAATTCCGTATACGACGCGCACGAGCGACAAGTTGTTTGTCGTCTTCGGATAATTCATCGACCCCTAAAATCGCAATAATATCTTGTAAATCTTTATATCGTTGTAAGACTTTTTGTGCACCGACGGCGACTTGATAATGGTCATTGCCCACAATGTTAGGATCTAAGGCTAACGAGGTAGAACCAAGCGGATCAATGGCTGGATAAATCCCAAGCGCTGCTATTTGTGTATCCAGAACGGTTTTGGCATCAAGGTGAGCAAACGTAGCAGCAGGAGCCGGATCGGTTAAGTCATTGGCAGGAACATAGACAGCTTGAACCGAGGTAATCGATCCATCTTTCGTGGAGGTGATGCGTTCTTGAAGTTGACCCATTTCGGTCGTTAACGTAGGTTGATATCCAACAGCAGAAGGCATACGGCCTAACAAGGCACTCACTTCACTTCCTGCTTGAGAGAAACGGAAGATGTTATCAATAAAAAGAAGCACATCTTGTTTTTTCACATCACGGAAGTATTCGGCAAGTGTTAAACCGGTTAACCCTACGCGCATACGTGCACCAGGAGGTTCATTCATTTGACCGAAGACGAGCGCTGTTTGGGGTAAAACGTTCGATTCTTTCATTTCGCGATATAAATCGTTTCCTTCACGGGATCGTTCACCA
>JAURLC010000001.1 GCA_030831415.1 Bacillota bacterium
ACACCTTGTTCGATTGCCTTACCCCAGTCAACTTCTGAAGAATAAAGCGTAGTTGATAAGGAAGACATAATGTCGTTTTCAGTGGCAGTTTCATATGTCATTGGGTTTAAAATAAACCGTTGAGCTGTTGAACTGATGGTAGAAAAATAAGTTTCATCCGTGGAATAATTTGCGGTTTTGGATTGTAATGGTTCCCAATAGGCAAATAAAGTTAAATCATTTGCTACGGTTAAAGGGAATTGTTGTGATGCAGGTTCTAACCAAGTTAGACCAGGTTTACCTCTAAACCAACCCATAAAGCGATATCCAGCACGAGTAGGTGTGGCTGGAGCAGCAAGGGTACCGTTTTTAACAACAGTTGCTGGAGCAACAGCAGATCCACCTCTTGCGTCAAAGGTAACCACAACGGTTTCTTGACTTGATGGTTGCGAACTAGTTGTCGTACTAGTTGTCGTACTAGTTGTCGTACTAGTTGTTTGCGATGTGGTTGACGATGATGGTGTCACCCCACATGCGGAGAGAACAATGGCAAATAAAGTTAGGAAAAAACTAGACTTTACTTTTGAATGCATATAGCACCTCCATATGAATTGAAAATAATTATACATAGAAAAGTAAAAAAATGTAAATAAAAAAATTCTTAAACCCTTCTAGCAAAGACCATTTAACCCATTTTTTGCTAAATTGTTTCGTATTTATCGTGTATTTATAAAAGCAATGTAGTTGTTATGAAAACGCTTTCAAGGACATCATTTTTTCATGAAAATTCGTTTTTTTGTAGAGAAAAATCTACACATTTATTTATTTTTTAGAGCAAAAAGCACTCAATTACTATATCGATTGCAATTTAAGTTTCATTAAATGATAATTACTATCAAATTAGTTGAGGAGGCCTTATGAAGTTAAAATATTTCAATATACTCACTTTTCTTACCCTTGTTCTTGTCGCATGTGGAGGAGGCGATGTTTCTTTTGTTAGTTCGAGTAATCAAGAATCCCTAACTTCGTTGAGCGAAGACGCTTCATCGGAGGTAACAACCTCCAGTGAACTTCCATCTAGCGAAGAAAGTTCTTCTTCTAGTAGCGTGAGTATGAGTTCTAGCAGCACATCACTCACAAGTTTAGATCGCATTAATTTAGATTTAGCATCCTTATCCTATACGTTAGGTGCAATCTTGCCTGTGCGAGGCCCCAACCGCTCGAACATTACATGGACCTCCTCACATCCTCATATTATTTCTCCTGGAGGCGGTCATATTGAAATCCCAGTTTATGGGCAATCAGAAACGGTGACCTTAACCGCAACTGCGACTCACGGTGGTTTATCAGGAACGCGCGCTTTAGAAGTTTTGGTTAATCCAATGGTTTATCCGACTATCACGCGTACCGTGAATCTTCCTTTTGATAACACATCTGAAGAATATTTAGTTTCGGATAAAAACGAAGTTAACGTGTTTTTCTCTGAAACTGGCGCAGTCCCATATATGGATATCGAAACATTTATGGGAATGGTTGATGGGGCTGTTGATTTTCCCATTCTTCAATTTGTCGCCGATGGTGATTTGTTAGTAATCAGTTATCGACTCGAAGATGTTGATGATAATAATCAACCAATTTTTTGGGATTATGAAGCTAGCATAGATTTTCAAGCAAACACATTAACGGTTGATGATTTCAGTTTTTTTGGTAATTATGTGAAATCAACTGAAACTAATTTTTCGGATGGTTTGGTGTTCTTGGGTGGCATCGGTGTTGACTCGAATCAGGTGGTATTTGACTTAGATGATTATCGGATTGATTTGATTCGTTACAATGATTTGTATTTAGCGCCTGTATCTATATTAAATTTATTTTTCTTACATTCACTTTATTACGATGTTTATTACAACGGAGATAAATTAGTTGGTTTCGACACGTTTACAGCGCTTGATAGTTCAAGTCCAGTCATTGGTCAAATGAAAACAAGTAGTTTCAATACTCAATCCATGCCGAAGGATGTGAAGCAATTAACCTATCATTTCTTGGCATTGGCTTTTGATTATTTCTATGGATTAAAAGCGTTCAAACAAATTAATAGTTTCTATGATTACCTATCCGACTTTGCAGACCAAATATTAACGGGCAACGATCAAAAGCTTTATCAAGGGTTATTTGACTTTGCCTACGGACTAGATGATTTACACACATGGCATGAATCGCCTGGATTTTATGAATCCTCAACTTACTCGATACCACTGACATCATTAGATCAATTAGGACCTGGAACACAATCATTCTATCGCGGTTTGTGGGCAAATGAAGATTTAATGGAGGCCGCATTCGGTGTTGGTAAGACACCACCTAACTCAAGATTATTAGACAACGACACCATTGCCGTCATCTTTGTACGCGGTTTTAATGTGGATACGCCTACTTATGTGAATGATATCCTTGCTACCCTACCTGAAACTGTCGAAGATGTGATTATTGATCTTTCGTTTAATACAGGTGGTAACGTCGGTGCTGTTTTCCGTTTATTAGGCTATATGACGGAGGAATTGATTTCTTATAGTTCCATGAATCCAGCAGATGGATCGGCTGCTACATATTTTTATGAAAGCGATTATGTTGCTTATGATTACAACTGGTATGTCATGACATCCTCTGTAACATTTAGTGCCGCTAACTTAATGGCCTCAATGGCTAAAGAAATGGGCGTTGCAACGATTATAGGCACGAAATCTTCTGGTGGCGCTGCTTCGATTGGATTATTTGTTACACCCGATGGAACCTTATTATTACGTTCCACGAATAATGTATTTGCTAACGTATCCGTGGATGAAAATGAAAATCGCACCTATACCAATATCGAAGGCGGTGTCCCCGTTGATTACACACTTTTAAACACCTTCGATAATGCTTCAATCGTTACTTTAATTAATCAAATAAGAGCAGAAGTGGCATAGTTCATTCGTTTATTTATTGCAAACGCTCACAAATAAAGTTGTGGGCGTTTTTTTACACGTTCGTTGTAAAATGTTTTTAAAGAGGTTAATCTATGAATTTATCTAAATTAATGTTGGTGGTGATACCTTGGTTTTTGTTGTCTTGTGGGATAGTTAATGAATCCACAGTTTCTTCAACATCTGAAGTCGATCATAGTATTACGGTTTACTTCTTGGCAAAGAGCCCCGAAGTGGATTGGGTGAGTGATGGTGAATTCACTTATCACATTCATTACTGGGGCAATGGTAGAGCTTCCAATTGGAATTCACTACCGACCTTAAGTGATGTAGGTGAAGGCGTTTATGCTTATACATTCCAACCGACCGAACTCGATGATTATGCGCCAACTTCTTTATTATTTTTAAGAAA
>JAURLC010000017.1 GCA_030831415.1 Bacillota bacterium
AGTGGTATGGACATGACATGTTTGAAAATCATCACTCATTAACGATGAGAGAGAGGTATCCCCAGGGTGATAAACCAAGTCTTCTAGCGTTAAAATCCCAATAAGGTATCGTTTTGAATCAATTACAAATAGCGATTGAATGGTTTCCTTTTCACGTCCAATTTTTCTTATTTTCGTTAAGGCATTATCAACGGAGTCATCTTTTGATAAGGTGATATATTCCGGCGTCATGATACTACCGGCAGTTCCTTCTTTATAACGAAGTAATTGATTAATTTCATCACGATAAGAAGCATCGACATTTTTTAAAATACGTTGCACAAGGTTGGCGGGTAATTCCCCAAGAAAATCGGCGACATCATCCGAGTAAGAATGGTTTAATAAGTCAACGATTTGTTTATCTGTGAATAGTTGTAAGAGACGTTCTTGAGTAAGTGAAGATAAATAACTAAAGAGTTCAGCAGTGACATCATTCGAACATGTTTTAAACACAAATAAAATATCTTTTGGATCTTCAAGCGCATCCACTTCATCGGCTAAATCAACAAGTGGAACTAAGTCAAAACGTTGACGAATTGCTTGAATATTTTTATCGCGAATTAAGAATGCTAATGAAGGATCAGTGTTTTTATTCATCTTTAAAATTATACGACTTTTTCTCCTGGTGTTTTGTCAAGTCGTTATAATTAATTAATGGCTCATTCAAAAAAACATCCATCATCCATAAATGTGAAGGTTTGGCTTGGAGGATTTTTTGTTTTTCTTTCGATTATTGTTGGAATACTTGTTACGATTGCAACATTACAAAGTGAATTAGAAGGTTTCGTATTAATAGACTTGTTTGCTTCTACGGGTGTTTGGTTGTCGCATCCTTCATGGCTATGGTTAAGTTTATTAGCAGTATTGATGATGATTTTTACCTCAGCCCTTCGTTTGTGGATGCTGCTCCACTCGAGTGGACATCCGATTCCATTTTTGACCGCATTACGATACGGTATCCTCTCCCGTTATTATGTGTTAATTACGCCTTGGGGATTAGGTGGGCAACCGATTATGATGGGCATCATGCATAAGGAAGGTGTTCCATTTGCTCAAGCTACAGCAATTCCGATGTTAGATTTATTTTTTATGCGTTTTGCCATGGCGATTTTAACAACCATTGCTTTTTTTGGGATTGGAAATTTACTCGATCCATATTTGTTTATTTTTGCCCTTGTGGGATATTTTTTTACAAGTTTTCTTCCAGTCGTCTTAATCCTGTTTTCGTTTCACCCTTCTTTTTCTCGATTTTTTATCAGTTTAATTCGGCAATATTGGTTCAAGAGGACTGCAGTGAAAGTTTCAAAAAAAGTAGAAGAAGCATTTTCACACTATCAACATGCGTTTGCTTTTTACAAAAAAAAGATAGGTAGTTTGATGGCGGTGTTTCTTTCTAGTGTCGTATCTCAACTTAGTTTGTTGACCATTCCATTTTTTATTTTATTGTCGTTTACACCTATGTTTACTATCAACAATTTATCATCTTTCCAATGGACTCAACTTATTCAATTAATGGCCATGACGAATACGATGTTAGGTGTTGTACCCACGATTGGAAGTGCAGGTGCAGCCGAATTTACTTTCTCAACCATCTTTTCTCGGTTTGTTATAGGGGAAGAGTTATTTTGGGTGACCTTTATTTGGCGTTTTTTCGTATTTTACGGGTGGTTAATCCTAGGATTGGTCGTCTTAATTCTTCGTGGCGTCTTAATTCGAAAAAAAGTGGTTCCATCAAAATAAATGATTTGCTTTCAAGCGTCTAAATTTTTATAATTAATCGTGGTAAAAAAATGAAACCAATCTTAGTAGAAATTTCAGCTCGTCATATTCATTTAACACAAAAAGATTTAGAAATTCTTTGTGGACTTGGAAGTCAACTTGAACCAGTTCGTCCACTTTCTCAACCTGGACAATTTGTTTCTCAAGTTCGCCTAACGCTTATCGGTCCCAAACGCTCGCTTGAAAATGTTGTTGTATTAGGTCCAGTACGTAAAGCTTCTCAAGTTGAAGTATCCGCGACAGAAGCACGTAGTCTAGGTGTGAAGCCTCCCATCCGTGAATCTGGGAATATAAAAGAAAGTGCTCCTATTATTATTCGTGGTCCTGAAGGAGAAATTACATTAAGTGAAGGATTAATTCTTGCCAAACGTCATATTCATATGACACCAGAAGATGCCCTTCATTATGGTGTTAATGATAAACAAATCGTCGGTGTCAAAATAAAAAATGCTGATCGTTCACTCATTTTTGGGGATGTAGTTGTCCGCGTTCGTTCTGATTTTGCTCTTGCCATGCACATTGATACCGATGAAGGAAATGCAGCAGGACTAAGTGGAGATAGCGAAGGAACCTTAATCCTCAATCTATAAATTGACTTAAGTTTCGTTTTGTTTCATAATAATGGCGTTATATCAAGAACTGTCATATAGACCTTAGACAGTAGCAACTCTAGAATACTAGTAAGTGCTGGTCACCTAAAGCCACCTTTAGGAACGATATAATTGAAAGTTCACTCAACTTTCCTCTGGTGGAAAGTTTTTGTTTTATAAGGAGGAAAATTTCATGAAACAAGACTATTATTTTACATCCGAATCGGTATCTGAAGGCCATCCTGATAAAGTTTGTGATCAAATTTCCGATGCCATTTTAGATGCTTGTTTAGCCTTAGATGATAAAGCACATGTTGCCATTGAATGCTTTGTTGCAGAGCAAAAGTTGTTAATCGGCGGTGAAGTGAAATTTTCTTCTTCATCCATCGTCAAACCGGATATGAAAACCATCGCTCGAAAGGTAATTCGTTCGATAGGCTATACAAATCCCGCCCTTGGATTTTCCGCTGATGAAGTGGTGATTCACGATTGGGTACAAGCCCAATCCGAAGACATTAATCAAGCAGTGAATAAGGATGAAGTAGGAGCAGGTGATCAAGGATTAATGTTTGGGTTTGCAACCAATGAAACACCCGACTATTTGCCCTTGCCAATATCACTTGCCCACGCGTTAATGAAACGTGCATCTGAGTTAAGAAAGAGTGGCGCGTTCCAATATGCCCGTCCCGATATGAAATCACAAGTTACGATTCATTATCAAGAAAAAACGATATCAATCGATCATGTCGTGATGTCGATTCAACACGACGAAAACTATGATGAAGCATCCTTTAAATCCTATGTGAAGGAAGCCGTTATTCAACCTGTACTTGCCCAATATGGTTACGGCAATGCACTTCTAATCTCAATCAATCCAAGTGGTAAGTTTGTCATTGGGGGTCCCAAAGGGGATACCGGGCTAACGGGAAGAAAAATTATCGTCGATACATATGGGGGATATGCTCGCCATGGCGGGGGAGCATTTTCGGGAAAAGATCCAACCAAAGTCGATCGTTCTGCTGCGTACTTAACCCGTTATATTGCAAAACACGTCGTCGCTTCAGGGATAGCCGATAAGGTTGAAGTTCAACTTGCCTACATCATTGGCGTTGCTAATCCTGTATCCATTAGTTTATTTACCTTTGATACATTAAAAAAACCGTATTTAGAAAAAGACGTTCTTAAGGCGATTGAAAAAACATTTTTCTTTAAACCTGCTGAGATTATCGAACAATTTCAACTTACACGTCCTACTTTTTCATATCGCGATTTAGCCGCATATGGACACGTAGGTCGTCATGATTTATTCGTCCCTTGGGAACAACTTGATCGATTAGATGATTTTATGTTCAATCTTAAACATTCCCTGTAAACCTTTAAATTTGACTTTAAATTTGCGACAATAAAGATAGAAAAGGAGTCATCATGATGCAATATCAAATTGTTGGGAAGAATATTACGGTCACCGAAGCTATCTCCTCTGTGATTACTGAAAAACTACAACGTCTTGAGAAATTCTTTGTCATTGATGATGAAGTGACGTGTCGTGCCCTTGTCCGTTCGTATAAAGTTGGCGCTAAAGTAGAAATTACTGTTTTTACTAAAATGATGGATTTACGTGCAGAAGTTCAACATGATGATTTGTATGCAGCTGTGGATCTTGCGATTGATAAACTTGTTAACCAGCTTCGCCGTTTTAAAACGCGCGTAAAAGACCACAAACAACCGAGTCTTGCTGAATCTTTTCTCATTGAAGCCATTGAGGATGAAGATAAAAAAATTAATATAGATCAACTCATTCGTACAAAATCCATGTATTTATCCCCGATGACGATTGAAGAAGCCATTACGCGAATGGAAGCATTAGGACACGCCTTCTTTATGTATTTAGATATCGAAGAAAAACAAATTAGTGTTTTATATCACCGTGTCGATGGCGGTTATGGTTTAATCCAAGCAGAAAATAAAGTACAATAACTTACACGTGAGCAAACGCAAATTAATTGCGATGGATTTAGATGGAACACTCTTCTATCCAAAGAAACGATTCCAATTCATCTCTCGCCAAAACGTTCAATTTTTAAAATGGGCGGCTTCCCAAGGTCATCATCTTGTTTTTGTGACCTCTCGAAATCGAGCATTTGTTCAGCGTGTTATTGAAAAAATTGGACTTTCCATTGATATCGTATCTCGCAACGGTTCGGAAGTTTATTATCGAAATGAAATTATTCATAAAACCTATTTAGATCCTAAACAAATTAAAGTGGTTTTTGAAGATATTATTCAACGCCACCAGCGAACAATGCTTTCGATCGATGCGGATTCAGTGTCGAATCTTGTGTATTCTAAAGGCAAAAATTGGTATTTAAACATCATTTATCGATTATATTATTGGTTTCAAGGTGTTTATCGTGAACCATTTTTAATTGATAATGATGTATTCGTAGATAAATTAAATGCCCACGGCGATGACCTTCAACGATTACTTATCTATTTTGGGTTGTCCAAAAAATCGAAAAAACTTTCTCATGATGAAAGTGAACGATTAAGCAAAGCATTTCCAGACTTATCGATTTTATGGATTCACAATATTATTGAAGTTTCACCCAAAAGCGTCAGTAA
This sequence comes from Bacillota bacterium, assembly GCA_030831415.1. Taxonomy (GTDB): domain Bacteria; phylum Bacillota_I; class Bacilli_A; order RFN20; family CAG-826; genus UBA970. The sequence continues at coordinate 5,031 of JAURLC010000017.1, forward strand.
AGCGAACGGGTTACGCTTAATTTTAGAAAAGGAACGCATCCACGAGGATGATGTCTTTGTCGTAGGTGATTCGGGAAATGATATCCCTTTGTTTGAATCCTTTCAACATTCATTTGTGATGGCTCAGGCCCATCCACGTATCAAAAAATACGCAAAAAATGTAATCAAACGTGTTTATCAATTAAAACCATTCATTGAAAAGGCGAGTAATGATTGAGACTTACAATCGTCTTTGATACAATGCTTAGGAGGATATGACGATGGCAACACAACAACAAAAATTAACAACAAAAGACTGGATTTGGTTATCCATTTTCGCAACCTTTTCTGGGTTAGGCTTTTTTCTTTCATTATTTGGTTTTCTTGCTGATTTCTTTAATGTTCCTTCTTCCGATAATTGGGTCAAGAATGCAGAACAAGCCGTGGCAGAATTTCTTACCTTACCTTTGAACTTCTTACAATGGGGTTCAATTCTTATGATCATTGGCGTGGTTTTTTTCGTCCTCGTCCTCAATGCAATCGCTCAACGAGAACAAGTGGAACGAGAAAAGAAACAACGTCGTGCTCAGCGACTCCAAGATACGCTCGAATCGTAACTCAAGAAAGTGCCAATAAGGCACTTTTTTTGTTAAACTATCGTTATGATTACCCACTATAAAAATGGTCGTTGTTATACTTTAGTTAACGGGGAAGCGTTCGTAGAAGAATTTTTTACAAAGGACGGTAAAATCATTGCGCTTGGGTCTCAACCTATCCTTCCTGATCGAATCATCGATTTACAAGGATATACATTATTTCCGGGTTGGGTCGATGCCCATCTTCATATTGCAGGATATGGTGAACGGTTAACTTTACCGAATTTAAATAAACTGACTAACAAAGCAGAGTTGCTTGAGCAACTTCGTGCATCCTTTCAGCAAGAGCCTTTGTACATCCAGGGATACCATGAATGTGGATTAACAAAAGCAGACCTTGATGCTATTAGTACCTCGCATCCCATTTTAATGCGTCATGCCGATTATCATAGTGCAACTGTGAATACGGTCTTGTTAACAGCACTAGGTTTGACTCAATCCAATGGGGTCTTGCATGAACTTGATGCCCAACGTGCTGTTTTTGCGATGCCTCGCCATAGTCAAAAAATATTAAAAACAATGATTTCAAATGCGATACATTCTCTTCATCGTTTTGGCATTACAGGGGGGCATTCCGATGATTTGCACTACTTCAATGGGTTTACTGAGACGCTTGAAGCCTTTGAAGAAGTTGTTAATGATTTACCTTTTCGAGCCCATTTACTGATCCATTATCAAGAAGTAGACGGATTTGTGAAAAGCAAACGCCCATGGTTAGATCAATCTCCCTTTGTCCAATTAGGTGCGGTTAAGATCTTTTATGATGGGACACTTTCAAGTCAAACAGCGTGGATGGCAAATCCTTATCCTAATGGTTCTATCGGTGAGCGCATCATGAATACCGATGCATTTGAACAAACATTAAAGAAAATGCGTGCTCTCCAATTACCTGTTGCCTTACACACCATTGGAGATTTAGCCTTGGAGGAAGTTGGACATTGGTTAAAAAAATATCCGGTGAAAAAAGGCTTACATGATCGCATTATTCATGCCTCGTTTGCACAACGTTCTACCTTATCATTATTGCAATCATTACCGGTAATTTTGGATATACAACCCCAGTTTTTAAGCAGTGATTTGCCTTGGGGTTTAGCCTTGCTTCCTTCACCCACTGAACTTATTTATCCTTGGAAAACCTACCTTCATCATGACTTGATTTTATGTGGTGGAAGTGATGCTCCTGTTGAAATTCCAAATCCATTAAAAGCAATACAAGCTGCAGTAAGACGGGTAAGTGACCATGATGGAAAAACGTATGGTGATGAAGAAAAATTATCGATGTTAGAAGCGATTCATTTGTATACAACGCAAGCGAATGTACCTACCTATAAAACGCATGAACGAGGAAAACTAGCATCTGGTTATATTGCTGATTTTACCGTTTTTAATGTTGATTTTCTGCAAAATCCTGAAAAATTAGACCAAGCATTTGTAACGATGACAATCGTTGATGATCAGGTTGTTTATTCACACAAGTAACAAGGATAACGCCATCACCGCCATTCCAGCGATGAGGCCGATCATCGATAAATGATGGTACCCATATTTTTCTGCGGTAGGTAATAGTTCATCTAAAGAGATATACACCATGATACCTCCTACGAAGGCAAAAATTAGACCAAACCATTCAGGTGGAAAAAACGTTGAAAAGATCATAAATCCAATGAGTGCACCTATTGGTTCTGCTAGTCCAGAAAAAAAGGAATAAGAAAAAGCTTTCTTTTTGTTTTTTGTCGCTTGGAAGATTGGGATAGCGACCGCAATTCCTTCGGGGATATTATGCAAAGCTATCGCAACGGTTACACTAATTCCTAAACGAACATCACTTAAAGCAGCATATAAGGTTGCTAATCCTTCGGGTAAATTATGAAGGGCAATGGCAAACGCGGTAAATAAACCCATGCGTAACAACGACTGATTGTTGGTTTTTTCATCTTTAATTTCATGGGGGTTTACAGCAGCGGGAAGCCATTGGTCAATTGCCATAATTAGTCCGATTCCTAAGAAAAACGCAATGGTTCCCCATAAAACGGCTTGATCCGCTAAAGCCGTTTCTGCAAGACTTTCAATACCTTTGGGTAAAATTTCAACAAATGATACATAGAGCATAACCCCTGCGGAAAAACCCAAACTTAATGATAAAAACTGTTTGCGACTTGCAAACTTCGTAAATGCAATTAAACCACCTAATCCAGTTGAAAGACCTGCAATAAGTGTTAAAGAGAAGGCAAATATTAAATCCATAATGAGTTGTTAGAGTAGATGGCGGAGAAAGAGGGATTTGAACCCTCGCGCCCTGTTACGGACCTACAAGCTTTCCAAGCCTGCCCCTTCAGCCTCTTGGGTATTTCTCCGTGATTATGATTATAACAAAATCACAAGCAATGGGGAGAAGGAAATGCTAAAATGTTTAGCGTATGAAACAAACCATCATTGAAGCCGCAAACAGTTCCCAACGAATCGATAAATTTGTACGAAAGTGGTTAGAAGAAGCTCCGTTAAGTTTTGTTTATAAGTTGTTCAGAAAAAAAGACATCAAAGTGAATGGTAAATGGGTTAAACCGGATTACATTATTCAAACAGGAGATGTTATTTCTGCCTATTTAAATGAGAAACAATATGAAGATTTTTCCGTCCAACGTCGAATTCAACCCAAACCCCTTCCTTACCCTATCGTGTATGAGGATGATCATGTCCTTATTCTAAACAAACCTAAAGGTGTCCTCGTTCAAGGGGAAGGTAAACTAACGGAATCCACTTTAACGACAGAAGTTCAAAGCTACGCAGCCTATAAAGGAGAACTGACTGATCTAGTCATGGGAAATATTCCTGC
>JAURLC010000018.1 GCA_030831415.1 Bacillota bacterium
CTAACAAGTCGACGTCGTGTCGGTCAATAACGGTTAGATTAAAATCCTTTTTCTTTTCCAAGGCGCGATGATCTACGGCTAAAATAATCGTTCTTTTTTTCTTTTGAAGTGCTCGAATACCTGCGTGTAATCGTGTTCCAACGTAATCAATGTCATTGTGATCAAGAATGGCATCATAATCTTCTAAAACCGGATTGATAAGTTCAACATTATCGGGTAAATGGAGTAACGTTGCGTAATTAAAATCATTGACTCCTTGCAACCATAAATAGACTTTTTTGTATTTTCTACTCAAAATATTGAGCATCTTTTGATCTTCCACAGGATTTTTATCATAATCCGTTAACGTCGTCACAACGAGATCTGCTTTGGTAGTGGGGATATCTTTGCAATGATCTTTGGTTAATTTCCACATGGTTGGACACGAGGTATTGATAACATTTTTAAATCCCATTTCTTGGAATTGACTTAACGTATAATTGTCGCGTACAGAATGGAGTTTCTTTTTGTCCAATAATCGGGAATAAAGAGCTTTAGAATATCCGTTGGGTTTATCCCCCTTTTTCCACCAACCTACACCAACGAGGATGAGGGGGGAGATAATGCGTGCGGATTGTAAGTTTACATCCCAAAGTTTCATAATCGAATTCATTTTTCCACGAATTAAATTCGAACCACACACAAAGCGATAATCGAAATCATAACTATAGAAAATGTTCTTTAAATACATCGTCACTGGAAGATGTGTGGAGGCATCCACAATGAAACTAAAATCCATTAACGGTTTTATATGTTCTCGAACGGATTGCGAAATAATTTTGTCACCGACATTAAAGGTTGCAATGGAAGGATCTAAAAATAAAATGCGTTTGAGTTCTTTCATAAGACCTTATTATCTTACTACTTATACGTATAAAATGATAGAATGAACCTATGAAATCGGTCATAATTACCAATCCAATTAGTCAATCTACGCTCATTCGAAAAGCGTTAGATAATCATGGTTTAATTGTTTTTCCAACGGAAACCGTTTATGGTATTGGCGCGTCCATTTTCGACCCGATTGCGATTCAATCCATCTTTACAACGAAAGGCCGCCCTCAAGATAATCCTTTGATTGTTCATATTGCAGAACAATCCCAATTAGAAGGTCTTGTAACCGATGTTTCCCCACTTGCAAAAAAACTGATGGCAGCTTTTTGGCCCGGCCCTTTGACGATTGTTTTACCTAAATCTTTGAGTGTGCCTTCGCTTATTACCGCTAATCTTGATACCGTTGCGGTTCGTATGCCTAAAGACCCTCTTGCTCGAGATGTCATTCGTGCAGCAGGAGTCCCGCTTTGTGCACCAAGTGCAAACTTATCGGGAAAACCTTCGGGAACCGATTTTAAATCAGTCTATGAAGATTTTTTTGGAAAGGTTTCAATTTTTGTTGAGGGTGGAATTCCTGAATTTGGAATTGAATCTACTGTCATCGATTTAACGAGTCAAATTCCTACCATTTTGCGACCAGGTGCCATTTCTGCAGAAGAAATCGAAACGGTTCTAGGCATGGTCATCGTCTCTTCTTCACAGGCGGAAAATACGCCAAAAGCGCCAGGGATGAAATATCAACATTACAAACCTTATGGAGACGTCATCATTTTGGACGGAACTACTCCTAAAATTATTGAATTTTTGCAATCTATTCCAGACCAAGAAGCGGTCTTCATGGGAGCCAATGAAGTATGTGGTGACTTATTCGACTTACCTCTCAACACCTTTGCGTTAGGTCCCAAAGATCATGTTGAAGTGATTGCTCGTGCTTTATATCGAACATTGCGAACCTTAGACAACCTAAAAGTCAAAACGATTTATACACATACATTCTCGAAAAAAGGCATTGGAACAGCTTTAATGAATCGTTTGGAAAAAGCAGCTAGTCAAACGATTTCTCTTTGACTTTACAAAACTTTACAATTGAATTTCCTCTTTTTTTCCTTAATTCATTAACATAGTTAATGTATATAGTGCCGGTACTTAAAACGGAGAAATTATGGAGAAATATGAAAAAATCATTCCTTCCCCTCTCTGCAGCTGCTTTAATCGCTTTAGCAGCTTGTGGTGGAACCCCACTCAAAACAAATTTAAGCGTGTTTTTTGTTCCTTCACGGGACAATGCTACGTTAGTTCGTGGGATTTCATTCCTACCTTCTGTCCTCAAAGCCGAATTAGCTGAACTGGGTTTTGAATTTGAAACGGTCTCTGCTTATGTGGGTACTTCTTATGAAGCCGTTGGTGAAGCGTTAGACGCCGGAACCGCTGATATTGGTTTAATTCCTGGTGGAACTTACGCTGTTTATTCAGATGGAGAAAACATGGATGCCGCGTTAACCGCTACTCGTGCAGGTTTAAACAAAGATTCAGATAACCCCGCAGATTGGAACGATGGATTACCTACCTTAGGTGATTCGGAAAATCAAGTTACATATTACCGATCCTTAGGTGTTGCTGGGACTTCCGCTAAAGGTCGTGAATTAGCCCAAATCGTTAATGACGGCGGCGAAATTACATGGGATGATCTCCAAGATGTTAAAATTGGTGTTCAATCCGCCACTTCTTCCGCAGGTCGTGTTTATCCTACCCTCTTATTCACGGAATTATTTGGTCAAAAGTTGACCGATCTTCCCTCTGAAAATGTTATTCAAGTTTCTGGTTACGGTGGTGCCGCAGCTGCATTAGCTTCAGGTCAAGTGGATATTGCCTTTGGTTATGCTGATTTCCGTCGTGACTATGCTGATGAATGGGTTGGCGATTATGGCCGTTCAGAAGAAATCTGGGACGAAACCGATGTTGTCTTTGTCACAGAAGGTATTTATAACGATACGGTCACGGTTTCTAAACGTACGGTAGATGATGCTTTGCAAGAAGCTATTGAACAAGCGTTTATCAATCTCGTTCAAGACACAACCGATCTTCCAGGTGATGATGAAGTGTTTAGCGTTGTAAAAGACATCTTCTCGGTCTATTCTCACGAAGGATATGCTCTTGCGGATGATTCTGATTATGATGGTGCACGCGCCGCGAACGCCCTTATTAATTCCTAATCCACTGCTTTAAATTTTGTATAATAAGGCTTGGGTATATCCCAAGCCTTATTTTTAGGAGAAACCATGATTTCATTTCAAAATGTAGGAAAAACTTATCCCAATGGAACCAAAGCTCTTTCTGAGGTATCTTTAAACATCGAACAAGGTGAATTTATCGCGATTATTGGTTTAAGTGGAGCAGGTAAATCAACCCTTATTCGTCTAGTGAATAAAATGATCCCTTTGACGGAGGGAATACTCAATGTCGATGGAGTCGATGTTGGATCATTAAAAGGAACTTCTTTGCGAAAATATCGTCGTAATATCGGAATGGTCTTTCAATCATTCAACTTGATTAATCGTACTACGGTTTTAAAGAATGTATTAGCCGCACGTGTGCCCGATCTTGGTTTTCTACGCTCGCTTCTTGGTTTGTACTCTAAG